>NZ_JASGFD010000045.1:0-41140 GCF_047605705.1 Silvibacterium sp.
CCGTCCGATTGTGCTGAGCCTTTGCCAGTATGGCTGGGAGGCGGTGTGGCGCTGGGGCGGCGATGCGGGTGGCAACCTGTGGCGCACGACCGGCGACATCGAGGACAGCTATGACTCGATGGCGAAGATCGGTTTTGGACAGGCAGGGCTGAGTCCGTTCGCAGGACCCGGCCACTGGAATGACCCCGATATGCTGGAGATCGGCAACGGCGGCATGAAGGATGCGGAGTATCGCACGCACATGAGCCTGTGGTCGCTGCTGGCCGCACCTTTGCTCGCGGGGAATGACCTGACGAAGATGACGCCGGAGACGAAGGCGATCCTGCTCAACAAGGAAGTGATTGCAGTCGATCAGGATGCAGCCGGTCACCAGGGCGACCGCGTGTACACCGAAGGTCCGCTCGAAGTGTGGGCGAAGCCGCTCGCCGACGGCAGCAAGGCTGTCGCGGTTTTCAATCGCTGGACGATGCCGTTGAAGCTCGATGTACCGCTGGAGCGGCTCGGCTTTACCGGCACGGTGCAGGCGCGTGACCTGTGGGCGCATACCGATCTGCCCGCGATGAGCGGAACATGGCACGCAGCGGTGCCTCCGCATGGCGTGGTGATGCTGCGCATCCGGTAATAACTTTCTGTTCTGACTTACGGAGTTACGCACGTGGCCTCTATTTCTCGCCGATCTCTCCTTCACGCCAGCGTCATGCTCGCGCTGGCAGCCTCTTCTGTTCTCGGTGGCGCGCAGGAACACAAGGCTCCGCCGCCGGGGCCGATGTATGCGAGCGATCGCATCACGCTGCAATCGCCTTCGCTGACGCTGAAGCTGCTGTCGTATTCGGGCACGGTCGCGCAGTTGTCGCCACAGTCTGCGCCCACATGGGACTATGCGCCCGGCGACCTGTTGAAGGAGCGCTCGGCTGACACGTTCTATCACCTGGGCGATCTCGATCTGCGCTTCCGCACGAAGGGTGCGACAGAGTGGACGACGGTATCGACGGCGTTCCATCGCGCTCCGGTGAAGGTTCTCAGCTCGAACGAGAAGACGTTTTCAGCGGATGTAACTTCGTCGTTTCCAGAAGGCACGCCGCTCGATGTGGTGCGGACGTGGGCTGTCGAGAACGGCGATGTGACGCTGCACTTCACGCTCACCAATCGCGGAGATCAGGCGCTGGAGTTGGGCGGCATCGGCATGGCGATGGTCTTCAACAACATGATCAACACGCGTACGCTGGAGCAGGCCTACGGTGCGTGCTCGTTTTATGACCCGTATATCGGTGAGGACGCGGGCTACGTTCAGGTGTCTCCGCTGAAGGGCACCGGGCCGGTGCTGCTGGTGGTGCCCGATGGCCACACGCCGCTCGAGGCGTGGAAGCCCATAGGCGACAAGCGCGATCGCAAGACGGGGCTGGGCGAGCTGGGCAACGATCCCGAAGGCCACTGGACGACCTTTGAAGGTTCCTACGACTGGATGGTGAACTCCAAAGCCTACGCGGATACCGATTGGCATGGCGCGCAAGAGTGGAACAATCCCACCGAGCAGACGCTGGCTCCGGGGCAATCTGTAACCGTGGGTGTGCGTTTTCTGGTTGCGCCGGGACTGCGCCAGATCGAGCCGACGCTGGCGGCGCATCGCCGGCCGGTTGCGGTGGGTGTGCCCGGATACATCCTGCCGCAGGATATCGATGCGAAGCTCTTCCTGCGTTATGACAAGCCGGTGAAGTCGATGACGGTCGAGCCTGCGAACGCGATTGCTATCCACGACGACGGCAAGCTGAAGAGCGGACTGCACGCCTACTCGCTCAACGGCAAGACCTGGGGGCGCTCGCGGCTGACGATCACCTACGAAGATGGCACGGTGCAGACGATCGGCTATCGCACGATCAAGCCGGAGCGCGAGACTCTCGCCGATCTTGGGCATTTCCTGTTTAACGACCAATGGTTCGACGACAAGAATGACCCTTTCCATCGCGGACCGTCTGTCATCAGCTATGACAACGAAGCGCATAAGCAGGTGACGCAGGAGCCGCGCGTGTGGATTGCGGGCCTCAGCGATGAAGGTGGTTCGGGCGCATGGCTGGCCTCGGCGATGAAGGAGTATCTCGAGCCGAACAAGGAAGAAGTCGCGAAGCTCGAAGCGTTCGTGAACCAGACCGTGTGGGGGCATCTGCAGGTTGCAGACGGTCCGCAGAAGTATGGCGTGCATAAGAGCCTCTTCTTCTATCAGCCGGACGCGATGCCGAACTTTCAGTACGACAAGGACATCAACTGGAAGAGCTGGACGAGTTGGAACAAGGAAGGTTCGGACGACGTAGGCCGTACCTTCAACTATCCGCACGTTGTGGCTGCATATTGGTCGCTGTATCACGTTGCGCGCAATACGAATGGACTCGCGACGGAGAAGCCGTGGCCGTGGTATCTCGACCAGGCGTATGAGACGACCATCGCCATGCAGACGCAGGCGCCGTACTATCTGCGCTTCGGTCTGATGGAAGGCACAGTGTTTCTGCGGCTGCTCGACGACCTGAAGCATGAGGGCATCGAAGACACGCAGTGGGCGGACAAGGCGACGAAGCTTGAGGCGATGATGCGCGAGCGCGCCGGCATCTGGAAGGATGAGGCGTATCCCTTCGGGAGCGAGATGGCGTGGGATTCGACCGGTCAGGAAGAGGTCTATGACTGGACGAACTACTTCGGCGACAAGGACAAGGCCGAGGTCACACTGAACGCGATCCTCGCCTACGATCCGACGATTCCGAGCTGGGGCTATAACGGTAGCGCGCGCCGCTACTGGGACTTCCTCTACGGTGGCAAGTATCCGCGCGTGGAACGGCAGCTGCATCACTACGGCTCGGGGCTGAACGCGATCCCGCTGCTGGCCGAGTACCGTGCGCATCCGGATGACCTGTACCTGCTGCGCGTGGGCTACGGCGGCGTGATGGGACCGCTGAGCAACATCGATGAGAAGGGCTTTGCCTCGGCGGCGTTTCACTCGTTCCCGGACCGCATGGCCTTTGATCCCTACACCGGCGATTACGGTCCGAACCTATTGGGGCATGCGCTGAACACTGGCGTCTATGTGACTCATGACGAGGCGATGGGATGGCTCAGCTTCGGCGGCAACCTCGCGCAGCATGGAGACACGCTGCACGTCACGGTGCTCGACTCCTCACGCAAGCGTGTCTTCCTTGCACCGGCTGGGCTCTGGATCACGCTCGATGCCGGGCAGATTGCGTCGGTCGACTACGATACGAAGCGGCAGACGGTGCGCGTGCATCTGACGGCGGCTACGGACACGGTGAAGTCGGCGCGCCTGCGCTACGAGGCGACAGCGGGCGGCCATGCGTGGACGATCACGGGCAACTACGGCAAGGACGGCGGCGCGTCCGTGGTTGCACTGGGCAGTGGCGAGACGACGGTCGAGCTGCGGCAGCAGTAGCTTCGAGCACTCCCACGTCTCCGAATCGAGACGTGGGCACCCGATTTTTCCTCGCATGAATCTCCACTCTCCTTGCATGCCGGCGTCTTTGACGCGCCGGCATTTTTTTCGCTTTGACAATGGTGGAAAAGTGTAGTCCACTCGACGTACACGAAATTGTATTTTTAATGCGTTGTGGAGATTGCCGGTGTTCCGTTGTTGCCTTGACTCCCGTTTTCTTGCCGGATTCGTTCTCTCTTCTGTGCTGACCTCTTCGCTGGTCGCGCAGCCTGCTGCGAAGAAGCTTGCGCAGGCCGGCATCAACGAGCCGCCTCCTGCGCCGACGGTCACGCGCGCGGACTTCGAACGCGCACTCGGCATCAACGCGGTGTACCGCAAGGCTGCCGGGCTGCTGCCTGCGCAGGCGGAGTGGATCGAGGGCAGGCAGGGCGCGAATTCGGGCAAGCTGTGGTTTGCGGAGTCGGACGGCACGCAGCACAAGTACATCCTGGTGGATGTCGCGACTGGCCAGCAGAGTGTGCTCGACAACGCGAAGATTGCAGCAGCGATCAGCAAAGGTTTACCCGAGCCGGTGAAGCCCGAAGAGTTGACGCTGCCAAACCTGCACTTCGAAGAAGGCGGCGCGAAATTCAACTTCTTCACCAAACGCGGGCGCTGGAGCTGCACGCTCGCCGATTACGACTGCAAGCAGGACAGCAAGCCGCGCGAGCCTTTTGATTGGTCGCGTGCACCGCAGTTCGACGGCAACGACGTGGAGAAGAGCGTCGTTTCGCCGGATGGCAAGTGGGAAGCGACGATCCAGAACTTTAACGTGTTCATCAAAGCGGCCGGCGACAAGAAGCCTTCCGTGCCGCTGAGCTATGACGGCAGCGAAGGCAACTACTACCAGCGCAAATCGCTGCAGTGGTCGCCGGACTCGCAGCATCTGCTTGCTGTGCGTACGCAGCCGGGGATGCGGCGCATGGTGCACTATGTCGTGTCGTCGCCTGAGAGTCAGCTGCAGCCGATTGCGTCCGAACATTTCTATGCCAAGCCCGGAGATGTGCTCGATCGCGATCAGCCGGTGCTCTTTGCGCCTGCGACGAAGGACGAAATTGTCATCGCGGGTGATCTTTTTCCGAACGCTTTTGAGCTGAGTGATTTCGAATGGCGCAAGGACAGCTCGGAGTTCACTTTCGTCTATAACCAGCGCGGGCATCAGCGGCTGGATGTGCTTGCCGTGGATGCGAAGACCGGCGTGGCGCGGCGTGTGATCGACGAGACAAGCAAGACCTTCATCGAGTACACGGAGCTGAACCCCGAGGCGACGGGCACGGGCAAGTTCTACCGGCATGATATGAACGACGGCCACGAGATTCTGTGGCTCTCGGAGCGCGACGGATGGGCGCATCTCTATCTCTACAACGGCCGCACCGGCCAGCTTGAGAACCAGGTAACGCACGGCGACTGGGTGGTGCGCGGCGTCAACTATGTTGACGAGAAGAATCGCGAGATCTACTTCGAAGCCAGCGGCGTCGACCCCAAAATCGATCCTTACTTCACGCAGGGCTATCGCATCAAGTTCGACGGTACGGGCATGGAGCCTGTGACCGCGGGTGTGGCTGCGATGGAGCCCGCAAACCATCAGCTTGCGTACTCCGAGGATGGGCAGTATTACACCGACCTCTGGTCGCGTGTGGACCTTGCGCCGGAGCTTGATCTGCGCAAGACGAGCGATGGCAGCTTAGTGGCAACGCTGGCGAAGGGTGACCTGACCGCGCTGAAGGCCGCGGGTTGGATTGCGCCGGATGTCTTCACGGCGAAGGGCCGCGACGGCAAGACCGATATCTGGGGCTTGATCTGGAAACCGGCGAACTTCGATGCGAAGAAGAAGTATCCGGTGGTCGAAGACATTTATGCCGGGCCGCAGGGCTCATTTGTGCCGAAGAACTTCTCGCCGCGCTATGAGGCGCTGACGCAACTGGGCTTCGTGGTGGCGCAGATCGATGGCATGGGCACGAACAACCGCTCGAAGGCCTTCCACGATGTTGCGTTTCAGAATTTGAAGGACGGCGGCTTTGCTGATCGCATCCTGTGGCACCAGGCCGCGGCGAAGCAGTATCCCTGGTATGACGACACGCGCGTGGGCATCTTCGGCACCTCGGCCGGTGGCCAGAATGCGCTGGCGGCGCTGCTCTTTCATCCCGAGTTCTACAAGGCAGCCGTGGCCAACAGCGGATCGCACGATAACCGCATGGACAAGATCTGGTGGAACGAGCAGTGGATGGGTTGGCCGCTCGGTCCGCAGTATGCAGCGTCCTCGAACGTAGACAACGCGTGGCGTCTGCAGGGACGTCTGTTGTTGGTGATGGGTGAGATGGACACGAACGTGGACCCCTCGACTACCATGCAGGTAGCGAATGCCCTGATCAAGGCAAACAAGGATTTTGAGTTTCTTGATGTGCCGGGCGGCGGCCACGGCGCGGGCGGTGAGTATGGCCAGCATCGCCTGATGGACTTCTTTCTTCGCTCGCTCACGAGCGCAACCACTGTGAATTGGAACGATACTCCCGCGCCTTCCGATCAGCCTGGCGCGACTACGGCAAAGGAACTGACACGATGAAGACGATCAACTTTACCCGCAGGGGATTCCTCACCAGCGCTGTCGCCGCAAGCGGCGCCGCGCTGCTCGAACGCAGCGCGGCTGCACAGAAGGCGGCGAAGGCCGTCGGGCCGGACGTGGCGACAAAGGACCTCATCGCGTCGTCCGTCGAGAAGGTGCAGTGGAAGACGCAGCCTTTTCCGATGACCGATGTTCGTCTGCTGCCAAGCGAGTGGAAGGACATGATGGAGCTGAATCGTGGCTTCCTCTATTCCATTCCGAATGACCGCCTCGCGTATAACTTCCGCGTAACCGCAGGTCTTGAGACGGATGCGACGCCGCTGGGTGGATGGGAGGCTCCGGACTGTGAGCTGCGTGGCCATTACGTGGGCCACTATCTCTCGGGCTGTGCGCTGCTCTATGCGAGCACCGGCGACACCGACATTCGCGATAAGGCGAACGCTCTGGTAGTAATGCTTGCGGAGACGCAGTCGAAGAACGGCTATCTCGGTGCGTATCCCGAGAAGTTTTACGACCGCCTGCGCACGCATGAGCATGTGTGGGCGCCCTTCTACACGTACCACAAGATCATGGCAGGCCTGGTGGACATGTACGAGCACACCGGCAACCAGCAAGCGCTCGAGATGGCCGAGAGCATGGCCGATTGGGCCATCGCGTACAGCAAGCCTTTCAGCGACGAGGACTGGCAGAAGGTGCTGCTGGTGGAGCATGGCGGCATGAACGAGGTTTCATTCAACCTGTACGCGATCACCGGCAAGACGAAGTATCGCGACCTGGGCTATCGCTTTGAGCATCACAAGATCTTCGATCCGCTGGCAGAAGGCAAGGACGAGCTGGGGGGCAATCACTCGAACACGAATATTCCTAAGGTGATTGGTGCCGCTCGCGGTTACGAATTAACCGGCGACGAGCGCTACAACAAAATCGCGCGGAACTTCTATCGCGAGGTGACCGAGCACCACGCATACTGTACCGGCGGCACCAGCAACGGCGAGTTCTGGCAGAAGCCGGATGAGATTTCGACCCAGCTTGGCCCTGCGGCGCAGGAGTGCTGTTGCAGCTACAACATGATGAAGCTGGCTCGTCATCTCTTCGGGCAGGAGCCCGATGCGGCGCACTTCGATTATTACGAACGGATGCTCTTCAATGTCCGCGCGGGCACGCAGGATCGTAACGGCATGCTGATGTATTACGTGCCGCTGCAGGCCGGCATGTACAAGACCTTCGGCACGCAGTATGACGCCTTCTGGTGCTGCACGGGCACCGGCAGCGAGGAGTACTCGAAGCTGAACGACTCGATCTACTTCCATGACGACAATGCGGTCTTCGTGAATCTCTACGTGCCTTCAAAGCTCGACTGGAAAGAGCGCGGCCTCAAGCTTGAGCAGACCTCGAAGTTCCCCGAGGACGAGAAGATTACCTTCAAGATCACGGGCGCGCCGAGCAAGACGACTGCGCTGAAGTTCCGCATCCCCTACTGGGCGACGAAGGATGTGGCGATCCGCGTGAACGGTACGCCGGTGACGGCAACGATGACGCCTTCGAGCTATGTCGCCGTCGAGCATGACTGGAAGGTGGGCGATGCGATCGAAGTGGCTCTGCCGCTGACGCTGCACATCAACTATGCGAACGACGACAAGACGGTGCAGGCGGCGATGTACGGGCCGATGGTGCTGGCCGTGACACTCGGCACCGAGGATCTGACGACCGGTATGATCTATGCGAGTAACGGCCCGTCGGGACCGGATGGTTTCCCGATGCCGCACATTCGCAGCGAAGGCATCTGGTTCGAGCAGGCCGAGGCGAACGAGCGCTATTCGATCCGCTTCAAGAGCAAGGGTAATGGCGTGCAGCATACGCTGGTGCCGCTCAAGGATATCTATGATGAGCGGTACTCGACGTATGTGAAGAACTACGCGTAAAGATTCACTCGCGAAATAAGTGCGGTACAAAGCGGCTGGTGTTGGTGACGATGAGTCCGTCGGACTCGCGTACACCGATGCCGGCCGCTTCGCCGTCGATGAGCCAGCTGCCGAGAATGGCGCGTGTTGAGCCGGATGCGGCGAGATCGACATACTGCTGCCACACGTAGCCCTGCGCGCCGTACTCGCCGCCGGTCGCGTCCATGGTGATGCCTTCGCGCACGATCGAGATGTTGGCGCCTTCGCGTCCGAGGATGGGCTTGCGCGCATACGACGTCAGTTCGCGTGGCCCGTCGAGATACGCAGGCGCCAGCAGTTCGTGGCCAGGAAAGAGCTCCCACAGAACGGCGAGCAGCGCTTTGTTCGACCACAGCATCTTCCATGCCGGCTCAATCCATTGCACAGGTTCGGCCGTCTCGAAGACGTGATCGGCGAAGCTGTCCGTGAGCAGCCACTCCCACGGGTAGAGCTTGAAGATGCTGCGCATCGGGCGATCCTCGAGATCGACGAAGGTACGTTCTTTTGCCTTCCAGCCGATGTCACGCATGAGCAGCGCCTCGGTGCGAATATCTGCCTGATGCGCAGTGTCGCGCAGGTAAGTGACGGTAATGCGGTCTTCCTCGGCTGGATCGTGGACGAAGTACAGCGGATCGGCGACGTACGGTTTGAGGTCGCGCCACTTGGCGACGAGCTTCTCGTGGATGGAATTGAACTGGTCGGCATCAGGGAACTTGTCCAGCAGCCAATACCACTGCGTCACTGAAGCTTCGAGCAGCGACGTCGGCGTGTCGGCGTTATATTCGAGCAGCTTAAGATTACGGCCATCGAAGGCAAGATCCATGCGGCCGTAGAGAGCGGGCGGCTCGTTCTGCCATGTTTCACGAATGAGGGGGATGGCGCGCTCGGGAATGCGCATCTCGGCAAAGCGATTGTGCTCGAGGATGTGGTCGCCGGCGGCAAGGCACAGGCGCTGGAGTTCGTGCGTGGCCGCCTCGATGCGATCGACCTCAGCTGAGGTGAACTCCCAGTAGGCGGACTCGTCCCAGTATTTCTGGCTAGTGAACGAGTGAAATGTAAGGCCGGTGCTTTCGACTTTGCTCTGCCAGCCGGGGCGTGGAAGGGTGCTGTGCCGGCGCATTACTCGCCGCCGCCTCCACCATGGCCCCCGCCGTCACCACCTTCACCGCCCTCACCTCCGCCGTGGCCGAATCCGCCACGGGAGACGACTTCCACTCCGGGGGCAGGCGTGGGACTACTGCCGAAAACGGTGTCGCCGACATTTTCGCCGCTGGAGCCGCCATAGACCCAGCGATAGCCGCCGGTATATCCTCCACCGCTGCCGCTTCCGGCATAGGAGCCTCCAGCGCCGCCGTTCTGCGGCTGCTGGCATTTCTGGTCAGGGACGATATGGTTCTGCGCGTCGACGCAGTTGCGGACTTCCTTCGGGCGGTCGTCGCATCCGGTGGCGGCGCCGGTGAGCGCGAGTGTTGCGAGCAGGGTGAGCGGAACGTGCGAACTCTTACGCATGGTCTCGGGAGGGTCGTTTTCATGCTGAACGCTTCCGGGCGGGATTGCAATCCATTTTCGGGAAAACCCCTGAGCAGGCCGATATTCTGTACGAAAATGTACGTACAATTATGTATGCTCTAGCCCGAGAGGCAAGGCATGCCAAGTTATGAGTGGGACGAAAGGAAGAACGAAAGCAACCGGCACAAGCACGGTATCGGATTTGAGCTGGCTGTGGAGGTTTTTGATGACCCCATGGCAAGGAGCGCCCATGATCGCGTCGTCGATGGAGAGGAGCGCTGGCAGACCATCGGCATGGTGCGAGGTGTGATGCTCCTGCTGGTTGCGCACACTGTGCGCGAGGAGGATGGCGCCGAGTTGGTTCGGTTGATCTCGGCGAGAAAGGCTACGCGGGGCGAGTGGAGGGTCTATGAAGAAGGCGAGTAAGGCGGAAACGAGAATCGTGCGTTGGGATTCGCAGCCTGGAAGAAAGCTCAGCAAGGCGGAACGCGTCGAGCTTGAGAAGCTGGCGGCATTACCGGATAGAGGGATCGATACCTCCGATGCACCGGAGCTTCCGGCTGAGGTGTGGCGTAATGCAGCGGTGGGGAAGTTTTATCGACCCGTGAAGCGGCCTGTGACGATGCGGTTGGATGCGGATGTCATCGATTGGCTCAAGCAGAAGGCTGGGCCGAACGGACGCGGGTATCAGACGGCGGCGAACCGTCTGCTTCGGGCGAAGATGCTCGCGGAGATGCGTGGGGCGGGAAAGCGGGCAGGCGCAGCGAAAGCATAACGTCCGGAGGAAGCGTTTAAGTACTGGCGTTCATCAATTCACCAGGCTTAGCCCGTTGTGAGCACGCGGGCCGCCGATTTCAATGCCCGGAAACTTGCGGTAGATGGCGTCGACGATCTGCCGGCATTCGGCTTCGGTGAGGCCGGGCATAAGGCAGTGGAAGGTCCATCCCTGCGTGGCGTAGAGGCCGGATGGGCGCTCGGTGAGGCCCTCGGAGTATCCGATGGCGTCGAGCGATGCAGGCTCGAAAGCCAGCTGGTTATTGATCGATTCGCCGAGATCTCCGTTGGCTGCGATGAGGTCGCGCGTCACCTGCAGCAGCGTCTTGTCGCTGCCGAGCCAGGTGGCTGTCGCAAGGAGCGCGAGAACTCCGGCACAGAACCATGCCGCAAGATCGAATGAGCCAGCCAGCTGCCAGATGAGGGGCGCAAGGAAGAGCAGCAGCAGGCAGTAGGTGATCCATCGCGGACGCTGGATGAGCAGGAACTGGATCTCGTCCGCGGTTTCAATGGTGCGGATGGCTCTTTGGGGAAATAGTCTCATCTGCTTGCCCATTCCGTTTTTCCTTTCCCACCCAGGCGGAGCCTGATAGGGCACCCGTATCCTCGCTGATGAAGAGAACCGCAGGTCCCTCGACTCGCTGTGCTCGCTCGGGATGACAGCTTGTTTGCAGACACGAAGAGCGCCTGCTTTCACAGGCGCTCTTCGTGTCGTGTTCATGATGCGATCTAGGCCTTGGCGGCGTCGATCTTTTCGGTGTCGATGCCGAGTTCGGCGAAGGCGGCCTGGGCCTTCTTCGCGTCGAACTTGCCGTCGCGCGCCAGCTTCGAGAGCGTGGCGGCCACGATCGACGGGGCATCCACTTCGAAGTGACGACGCAGGTGCTCGCGGTTGTCCGAGCGGCCGAAGCCGTCGGTGCCGAGCGTTACGAGGCGATCGAGCAGCCAGGGCGCGAGCGAGTCGGGAATCGACTTCATGTAGTCCGAAGCCGCGATGATCGGACCCTTCGCGCCACCGAGTGCTTCGATGACGTAGGGCTTCTTCGCCGGCTCAGCCGGATGCAGGCGGTTCCAGCGCTCGACGGAGAGGGCGTCACGACGCAGCTCGTTGTAGCTGGTCACGCTCCATACGTCGGCCTGCACGCCGTATTTCTCGGCGAGAATGGCCTGCGCCTTCACCACTTCGTTGAGGATGGGGCCAGAGCCGAACAACTGTGCGGTAGCCTTGCCCTTGGGCGCGGCCTGGAGCTTGTAAATGCCGCGGATGATGCCTTCCTGCGAGCCCTCGGGCATGGCCGGCATGGCGTAGTCTTCGTTGTACATGGTGATGTAGTAGAAGACCTGCTCATTGTCCTGGTACATGCGCTTGATGCCGCTCTGCACGATGGTGGCCAGCTCGTAGACGTAGGCCGGATCGTAGCTGAGGCAGGTGGGCACGGTCGACGACAGCACATGGCTGTGTCCGTCCTGGTGCTGGAGACCCTCGCCGAGCATGGTGGTGCGTCCGGCGGTGCCACCCATCAGGAAGCCCTTGCCGCGCGAGTCAGCGAAGGCCCACACCATGTCCCCGATGCGCTGGAAGCCGAACATCGAGTAGTACATGTAGAAGGGAATCGTCGGGACGCGGAAGTTGGCGTAGGCGGTGCCTGCGGCGGTGAACGACGCGAGCGAACCGGCCTCGGTGATGCCCTCTTCCAGAATCTGACCGTCCTTTTCCTCGCGGTAGGAGAGCAGCATGTCGGAGTCGTGCGGGGTGTACTTCTGGCCTTCGGGCGCGTAGATGCCGACTTGGCGGATGGCCGACTCGAGGCCGAAGGTGCGGCCTTCATCGGGCACGATGGGCACGACGAGCTTGCCGAATACCGGGTCCTTGAGCAGGTGGCGCAGGATCGAGACGAAGCCCATGGTGGTCGAGACTTCGCGGCCCTTCGAGCCGCCGATCCACTCCCCGTAGTAGTCGAGAGCGGGCGCGGTGAAGTTCAGCTCAGGCACGGTGCGCTTGGGCAGATAGCCGCCCAGTTCAGCGCGGCGTGCCTGGAGGTACTCGATCTCCGGCGCGTTCGCTTCCGGCTTCCACGGCTTGCCGGCCTTGGCCTGCTCCTCGGGAATGGGAATGTTGAACTGCTTGATGAAGGCAGTGACGCCGTCATCGGTCAGCTTCTTTTCCTGGTGCGAGGCGTTGCGGGCCTGCGTGGTGCCCAGGCCGTAGCCCTTGACGGTCTTCGCGAGGATGACGGTCGGGCTGCCGGTGTGCTCAATGGCGCGCTTGTAGGCGTTGTAGATCTTGAGCGGATCGTGGCCGCCGCGATGCAGGGCATAGAGTTCGTCGTCAGAGTAATCCTCGACCAGCTTGAGCAGCTCGGGATACTTGCCGAAGAAGTGCTCGCGCAGATAGGCGCCGCCCTTGGCCTTGTAGGCCTGGTAGTCGCCGTCGACGCACTCTTCCATGCGCTTAAGCAGCAGGCCCTGGTGGTCGCGCTCAAAGAGCTTGTCCCAGTCCGAGCCCCAGATGACCTTGATGACGTTCCAGCCGGCGCCGCGGAAGACGCCTTCGAGCTCGTCGATGATGCGCTTGTTGCCGCTGACCGGGCCGTCGAGGCGCTGCAGGTTGCAGTTGACCACGAAGATCAGGTTGTCGAGCTTTTCGCGCGTGGCGATGGGCAGTGCACCGAGGGTGTCGACTTCGCCCGTCTCTCCGTCACCGACAAAAGCCCAGACCTTGCGGTTGGTCTTCTCGATGAGGCCGCGGTTTTCGAGGTAGTGCATGAAGCGCGCCTGGTAGATGGCGTTCAGCGGGCCGATGCCCATCGAAACCGTGGGGAAGCGCCAGAAATCGGGCATGAGCCAGGGGTGCGGATAGGACGAGAGTCCCGGCGTGTCGCGCAACTCGTGGCGGAAGTTCCTGAGATGGTCGTCGGTCAGGCGGCCTTCGAGGTAGGCACGGGAGTAGACACCCGGCGAGGCATGGCCCTGGAAGTAGACGAAATCGCCCGGCTGGCCGTTGTAGTCGGCGCGGAAGAAGTGGTTGAAACCAACCTCAAGCAGGGTGGCCAGCGACGAGTAGGTGGAGATATGTCCACCGATGCCGGCATCCTTCTTGTTCTGGCCGTGCACCATGGCCATGGCATTCCAGCGGATGATGGCCTCGAGGCGCCGCTCGATGTCGCGGTTGCCGGGATAAGGCTCTTCTTCGTGCTTGGGAATGGTGTTGAGGTAGGGGGTGGTGATCTCGCTGGTCGCCGTCACTCCGGCTTCACGCGCGCGGCGGCGGAGAGCATTGAGCAGCTCCGCGCCTTGTTCTGGGCCTTCGCCGACTACGACTTCGTCGAAGGCTTCAATCCACTCCTGGACTTCGCGAAGGAAGTCCGGCTGAACGGGAATTTCTGCTTTTGTGCTCATAAGGGAAATCCGCTTTCACGGAACTTTTTAGTATACCCATTTCGCATGGGGGCGAACCGCCTTCCGGGGACTGGCCATTCCGGCATTTCGCCTTCAGCCTCCCGCTCCCGTTGGTCGCGATCCGGGATCGGAGGGATCCGGATCTCACGCAAATCCTGACGGTGGCCCATCCAAGCCTGCCGCTGGCTTGAGTGGGGGACACCCTGGGTCTCGATTTTGAGGCCCGGGAAGAAGAAACTGCAGGTTCCTCCACGGAGCGAGACGGCATGACCACCTCGGGTGTGGCGGCGATCCCGGCCGGAATGACAAACCATTGGGGGCGCAGAGAAAATACAGACACTCGAGGGAGTGAAGGAGAAGACGCAATGCAGCACGAGAAGACCATTACCCAGAGCTTCAGCCCGCAGGCTTCGGCTTACCTGACCAGCACGGCGCATGCCACCGGACGCGACCTGGAGGTGCTGTCGGAGCTGATCGCCGGGACCCCGGGAGCGAAGGTGCTGGATCTTGGCTGCGGCGCGGGCCATGCCACCTATGCGGCGGCCCGGTCGGCGGCGGAGGTGGTCGCCTATGACCTGACCGACTCGATGCTGCGGGTGGTCGAAAAGACAGCAGGCGAGCGAGGATTGACGAACGTGCGCACGGTGCAGGGCTCGGCCGAGCGGCTGCCCTTCGCGGATGCGAGCTTCGACTGGGTGGTGAGCCGTTACAGCGCGCACCACTGGCGGAACGTCCCGGCGGCGATGGCCGAGCTGGCGCGGGTGCTGAAGCCGGGAGGCCAGGTATGCCTGATCGACGTGGCCGGAGGGCCGGAACCGCTGGCCGATACCCATCTCCAGTCCATCGAGGTGCTGCGCGATCCCTCGCACGTACGCGACTACACGGAGCCGGAATGGCTGCGCTTTCTCGCCACGGTTTCGCTTCCCGCCGAGGTGAGCCTGCGCTGGAGGCTGCCGATCGAGTTCGGGTCCTGGGTGACGCGCATGAGCACGCCGCCGGGCCGGGTCGCGGCCATCCATGAAATATGGAAGGGTGCACCTGCAGAGGTGCGCGAGCACTATGCGGCGCAGGCCGATGGCTCGTTCGAGATGGACGTGATCATGCTGCGGGCGCGCAAGGCAGTCTAAATTGCATTTGTAAAAAAGCTGTGTCATTCCGACCGGAGCAGCCTTTGGCCGCTCCGGTCGGAATGACAAACGTGCTGGGGCAATGATGCGCTGAACCAAATGCGCACATGGAGCCGTCTAACTCTGAGAGAGTTGGTATACTCCAGTCCTTATGCGCGTCTTCGTCATTCTTCCCGCGGCCGGTCTGGGCACGCGGATGGCAGCGGGGCAGGCCGGAGCGGCTCCGAAGCAGTTTCTTGAGCTCGCAGGCACGCCGATCCTGATCCACACGCTGCGGGCCTTTGCCTCGGTGCCTGACGTTGCAGGTATCTATGTGGCTGTGCGGCCGAATGAGGTCGAACGGGTTACCGCACATGTGCACGAATACGGCTTTGCCGGGCGTGTCACGGTAGTGGAAGGTGGAGACAGCCGCCAGGCCAGCGTGGCGAATGCGCTCGCGGCGTTGCCGTCCGAGGCCGACGACATCGTGCTGGTGCATGACGCGGTGCGGCCGCTGATCGATGCGGCAACCATTCAGCGGACGATCCAGGCCGTCGAGAAGCACCATGCGGCGATCGTCGGGCTGCCCGCGGTCGATACCATCAAGCAGGTGGAGCGCACGGCGGACGGCGCGCTCATCACCTCGACGATTCCGCGTGAATATATTGTGCAGGCGCAGACGCCGCAGGGTTTCCGCTATGGGTTGCTGCGCCGCGCCTTTGCTGAGGCTAAGGCCGACGGCTTTGTGGGCACCGACGAAGCCAGCGTGGTGGAGCGCGCCGGAGCGGCCGTGGCCGTGGTTCCGGGCTCGGCGGCGAACTTCAAGATCACCCAGCCGGGCGATCTCGAACTGGCGGAATTCTATCTGGCGCGACGGACGAAGGGATAGGTTCGCGCTCTCCCATGTCTCAGAAGCGAGACATGGGGCACCCGGGTTCGTGCCTGTGCAGGGATTGATGCAGCGCAAAGACGCGAAGCGCGCCAGGAAAAGCCGCAAAGGAAAGGGAATGCATCTTTTCTCTTCTTGTTTTGCGGACTTGGCGTTCTTTGCGTTTTTGCGCTGAAAGCTTTTTGAGCTTCCATCCGGCGGTGTAACTCGCGGGAGCCGTTATCCTGATACGGACAGGGCTGTAACTCGAAGCCCAAGGGACAGGACATAGATGAATATCAGAATTGGATACGGCTGGGACTCGCATGCCTTCAAGCCGGGCGTGCCGCTTAAAATCGGCGGGCTGGCGATCGATCATCCGGAGGGTCTGGCCGGCCACTCCGACGGCGACGTGCTGCTGCATGCGCTCACCGACGCCCTGCTGGGCGCGGTTTCGGCCGGAGATATCGGCACCTTCTTTCCTCCAAGCGATCCACGCTGGAAGAATGCCGACTCGGCGATCTTTCTGAACCTCGCGCTCGAGGAGATTCAGAACGCCGGCTACCGCATCGTGAATACGGACATTACGCTGGTGCTGCTCAAGCCGAAGATCGTGCCGATCGCCGGCGAGATGCGCGAGCATGTGGCCGAGCTGCTGGGCGTGAAGCCCGCGGATGTCAGCATCAAGGCGAAGACCCCCGAGGGCCTCAACGTGGATCACGTGGCCCAGGCGCATGTCGTTGTGCTGCTCGAGAAGGTCGAGGCTCCGCTCGAGCTGAAGAGCATGAGCGAGGTCATCGAAAACCAGAAGCAGCTCGAAGACGTGGTCAAGGACCTCATCAGCCAGGTGCACGGCGTTGAGCCGAAGCGCGTGGTGAAGCCGGTCTTCGACACCGAAGACATCACCTAGGACTGGCCGCGACTTGCCGTCGGGGCGATTGCGCCGCCGGCGTGGGACGCATGGAGGGGCAGGCCTTCTGCCCGCTCCCGTTGGTCGCGATCGAGGCCAGGTATTCGCGGCGGAAACGAATATGGGAGCTCCATCCAGGCTTCGCTTGGGTGGGAGGGGATCTCCTCCTCACCCCATGCGGTACCCGGTGTTTCACGTATCATCAGGCTTTCCGCGCGCAACCATGCATGCGGAAAGCCTGTTTGCATTTGGAGGCAAGATGATGTTGCGCTCGGCTGCTGCTGCGATGTTGGGTGGAGTATTCATGATGGGCGCAGGAGCGTGCTTCGCGCAGTCTGCGAGCGACTGGCAGACGCCTGCGGAGGCTTCGAGCTACACGACGACGCCGGACTACGCGGCGACGATGGACTACCTGCACCGTATCGCCGCTGCAGCTCCTGGCCAGGTGAAGATCGAGCCTTTCGGAGAGACGGGCGAAGGGCGTGAGCTCGAGATCGTGATCGCGTCGAAAGACGGCGAGTTCGACCCAGCAAAATTGCATGCTGCGGGACGGCCGATCGTGCTGGTGCAGAACTCGATCCACGCGGGCGAGATGGACGGCAAGGATGCCTGCCTCGCATTGCTGCGCGACATGGTCATCACCAAGTCGCAGGCCGCGCTGCTGGACAAGGCTGTCTTCGTCTTCATCCCCATCTACAACGCCGACGGGCACGAGCGGCGTTCGGCCTATAACCGCATCAACCAGAATGGCCCCGAGGAGATGGGCTGGCGCGGCAACGGCACGAACATCAATCTGAATCGCGATTACCTCAAGACCGATGCGCCCGAGACACGCGCTTTCATGAAGATGTTCCACACCTGGCTGCCGGATTTCTTCGTGGATGACCACGTGACCGACGGTTCGGACTACCAGTACGACGTGACCTTCACCATCGACGATGGGCCGAATGTGCCGCGCGCGACCGCGCACTGGATCGACGAGACGGTGACGCCGACGCTCGAAAGGGATGTCGATGCGACACCCGGACATCTTGCCTCGCCGACCTACATCACGCTGAATGACGACACCGACCCTGCGAAAGGGCTGGGCTTTAACGACGATCCGCCGCGCTTCTCCACCGGCTACACGATTCTCGAAAACCGCCCGGGTATGCTCGTCGAGCTGCACATGTTAAAGGATTACAAAACGCGGGTAACGGGCAACTACGCTGTCCTGCGCAGCCTGCTGGCTCTGGTGAATCGCGATGCGGCGAAGCTGGTGGAGCTGAACAAGACGGCAGACGCCGAAGCCGAGCATCTGGGCGCGCATCCGCTGGGCAACCAGCAGTTTCCGCTGGCCGTGGGCTGGAATGGGCAGACGACGCCGTTCCTCTTTCGCGGATACAAATACACGCGCCAGCTGAGCGAGGTCTCGGGCACGATGTGGGTGAAGTACTCGCACGAGCCGTGGGATGTTTCGCTGCCGATATCGAGCGGGTTCAAGGTTACGGCCTCGACGACGCCTCCCGCGGCCTACATTATCCCGAGAGAGTGGACGCATGTGATCGATGTGCTTGTCGCGCATCAGGTCGAGGTCCGGCGCACGACGGCTGCGTGGACGGGCAAGGTGGATACCTATCGCTGCAGCGGCATGCAGTGGAATCGCGCTCCCTTTGAGGGGCGGCATCCGATCTTTCCAGGCGAGGGCGCGATGCAGCCCGGCAAATTCGGGCAATGCGATCTTGTCACCGAGACGGTTACATATCCGGCAGGATCGGCGGTGGTGGAGCTGAACCAGCGTCTCTCCAAGGTGGTGCTGGAGTGGCTGGAGCCCGCCGCTCCGGATTCGGCCATGGCGTGGGGCTTCTTCGACCCCATCTTCGAGCAGAAGGAGTATGGCGAAGCCTATGTGCTCGAAAAGCTGGCGCGCGAAATGATGGCGAAGGATCCGAAGATCAAGGATGAATTCGAGCGCAAGGTGCAGGCCGACCCCGTCTTCGCGGCCGACCCCATGGCGCGGTTGGAGTTCTTCTACGAGCACTCGCCCTACTACGCCGCAAACCGCGTGGGCGAGTATCCGGTGGGCCGCCTGCTGAAGGTGGACGGTATTCCGCTGGAACGGGCCGGGCACTGAGGCTGCGTCGCAACGGAAGGTTGTGCCGCGAAACTTGACTCCCCCCAGCGACCTCCCTAGCATCGAAAGTTGGTCTCCGGAAAAGAAATGTCACCTCAGAGCACACCTCGCGTACGCATCGCTCCGTCTCCGACGGGCGATCCCCATGTCGGCACGGCTTACATTGGCCTCATCAACTTTCTCTATGCGCGCCAGGGCGGCGGGCAGTTTGTCCTGCGCATTGAGGACACCGACCGCACCCGCTTCGTCCCCACCTCCGAGCAGATGATCTTCGACGCGCTGCACTGGCTCGGCCTCACCTGGGACGAAGGTCCGGATGTGGGCGGCCCATATGGTCCCTATCGCCAATCCGAGCGCACGGAAATCTATCGCGAGCACGCTGAGATCCTGCTGAATAACGGCACGGCCTATCGCTGCTTCTGCACGCCGGAAGAGCTCGAAGCCTCGCGCAAGGCGCAGATGGCAGCGAAGCAGGCTCCGAAGTACGCGGGCACCTGCCGCAGCCTCACGCCGGAGCAGATCGCGACGAACATCGCCGAGGGCAAGTCCTTCACCATCCGCATGCTGGTGCCCGAGGGCTCGACGACCTTCCGTGACGAGCTGCGCGGCGACATCGTGATCGATCACGCGAACGTCGATGACCAGGTGCTGATGAAGTCCGACGGCTTCCCGACGTACCACCTGGCGAACGTGGTCGATGACCACCTGATGAAGATCACCGACGTGATCCGCGCCGAGGAGTGGATCTCCTCGACGCCGAAGCACGTGCTGCTGTACCTCAACTTCGGATGGGAGCTGCCGAAGTTCTGGCATATGCCGCTGCTGCGCAACCAGGACAAGAGCAAGATCTCAAAGCGCAAGAATCCGGTCTCGCTGGTCTACTACCGCCAGGCGGGCTTTGTGCCGGAGGCGGTCATCAACTTCCTCGGCCTGATGGGCGGCGGGATGCCGCAGGAGATCACGAGCGTGAGCGAGAAGTTCTCGCTCCCCCAAATGCTCGAGAAGTTCGACATCAAGACCATCAGCCTAGGCGGACCGGTCTTCGACCTGACCAAGCTCAAGTGGCTGAATGGCGAGTATCTCCGCGCGATGTCCGTCGATGACTTCTACGCGGCGCTGCGGGAGACGATCCTCTCGGACAACTACCTGAAGCAGATTGCCGAGCTGATGCAGACGCGCATCGAGACGCTCGGCCAGTTCGGCGACCTGACGAATTTCTTCTTCGCGGATAACATCCTGCCCGCGCAGGAGGTCTTCCTGCCCAAGAAGAAGACGCTCGAAGAGACGCTGGCCTTTGCCGCCGAGCAGCTGGCTGTGCTCGAAGCCACGGACTGGGAGAAGGAAAAGCTCGAGTCGGCGCTCAAGGCGCTGGGCGAGGCACAGAGCTGGTCAGTGAAGGAGAACTTCATGCTGCTGCGCGCCATCGTCACCGGCAGCACCATGAGCCCGCCGCTGCTTGAGAGCATGGTGGTCTTCGGCAAGTCGCGCACGCTCGACCGCCTGCGCCGCTTCCTCGACGCGCAGAAGAAGCTGGCTTCGCAGCAGAAAAAGTAAGCCCGAAATGCTGCACAAGCAAAGAGCCTCCCATCCGGGAGGCTCTTTGGGTTTACAAGCTACTGTCATTTCGACCGGAGCGAGACGGCTTCATCGTCGCGCGGAGTGGAGAAACCTGCGGTTTTCTTCGCTCGTGCCAGCAAGTATGCCCTCCCACCCAAGCGGAGCTTGGATGGGGCACCCGAATCCTCGCTTGCCGGCGGAACCGCAGGTTTCTCCACTCCGCTCGCGTTGCTCGCTTTGCTCGGAATGACAAGCTTTTCTTGAAATGCCTATTCGTCTTCGGTCGAAGATGATGCGGGTGGTTCGCTTTTCGTACCGCCCTTGCGCTTGTTCACGGCCTGTCGCAGCAGGTACTCGATCTGCCCGTTCACGGAGCGCAGCTCCGCCTGGGCCCAGCCTTCGAGCTCGGCCCAGAGCGCAGGATCGATGCGCAGCAGGAATGATTTGCGTTCAGCCATTCTTCTCTAGTTCTAGTTATAGAGCGTGCCCGTGTTAACCACCGGATGCACCTCGGACTCGGCGCAGAGCACAACCATCAGGTTGCTGACCATGGCGGCGCGGCGCTCGTCGTCGAGCGTGACCACCTGCTTCGCGGCGAGCTCGCTGAGAGCCATATCGACCATGCCCACCGCGCCCTGCACGATCTTCTGCCGTGCGGCGATCACCGCGTCGGCCTGCTGGCTGCGCAGCATCACCTGCGCGATTTCGCTTGCGTAGGCCAAGTGCGTGAGGCGCGCCTCGTCGACGGTGACGCCGGCTTTCGAGAGCCGCTCGGTCAACTCGCGGCAGAGCGCAGCCGAGACCTCATCGACATTGCGGCGCAGCGTGGTGTCGTTGGGATTGTTGTCGTCGTAGGCGTAGAGGTTGGCCAGATGCCGCAGCGCCGATTCGCTCTGCGTAGCCACGTAGTTCTCGTAGTTGTCCACATCGAAGCTGGCCTGCGCGGTGTCCTGCACCCGCCACACGACCACTGCGGCGATCTCGATGGGATTGCCGCGCAGATCGTTCACCTTGAGGATGTCGCTATTCAGCGTGCGGGCGCGCAGCGAGATCTTATTGCGGCCAGAGGAGCGCTTCGCTACCTGGATGGCTGCATCCTTGCCGGCCACGGTAAGCGGCGTAATCGACTGCCGCGCGCCGTTTGAGAAGAAGGGATGGCCCCAGAAGAAGCCGTCAGCGCGCACCGTGCCTTTGTATGAGCCGAAGAGCACCAGTACGCGCGCCTCGTTCGGCTGCAGCGTGTAGAAGCCGGGCAGAATCCCGATCAGGTCGAGGAAAAAGAGCAGGACGGCCGGGATCACGAAGAGCGGCTGCTCGTTCGCTGCGGCGTAGACGATCAGGGCGATGGCGGCGATCAGCAGCACAAAGAAGAGCAGAAGCATGGGCGCGCCCTTCTTCGGGGTGACGATGCGCTCTTTGTGAAAGGTCGTAGAGGGGATGGCGGCATTCGATACAGCGTTCATAGCTGGAGCCTCGCGCACCGTAGCTTGCGGTGCTATTGAAGTGATATCACTTCGATAGCGTAATGGCAAGAGGCTTTGCCGGACCGGCTAGCAGCGAAAAGCTAGCGGCCAGAAGCCGTTTCGCTATACTCGATAGGAGAATGCTGAAACCGAAGCTCCCGTCCGCCGCCGCGTCTGGCGGCAATTTCGTCTCCGCGCAGGCCGCTGCCGCCGAGGCCTCGAACCGTCCCCGCATCCGCTCGACGACTGTCATCTGCGTGCGCCGTAACGGCAGCGTGGTGATGGCTGCCGATGGCCAGGTGACCATGGGCGATTCGGTCATCAAGCACTCGGCGAAGAAGATCCGCCGCCTCTATCAGGACAAGATCCTCGCGGGCTTTGCCGGTTCCACCGGCGACGCCTTCTCGCTCTTCGGCCGCTTCGAGTCGAAGCTCGAGCAGTATGCGGGCAATCTGGGCCGCGCTGCTGTCGAGCTGGCGAAGGACTGGCGCACGGACAAGAGCCTGCGTTCGCTCGAGGCGCTGCTGGTGGTGGCCGATCCGCACCAGACCTTTCTGCTGAGCGGTTCAGGCGACGTGATCGAGCCGGACGAGGGCATTGCGACGATCGGCAGTGGCGGCTCGTATGCGCTGTCCGCGGCGCGCGCACTGATGGAGAACACCGAGCTCTCCGCGCGCGAGATTGCCGAGAAGGCGATGAAGATCGCCGGGCAGATCTGTATCTACACGAATGACAAGATTACGATCGAAGAGCTGAAGGGGTAGCTGTACCCGTTGCTCGTCGAGACTGCCGGAGGCAGGAAACGATGGCCATTTATTTACCCGGAACCGCGGAAGACCAGGAGCTGGCGCTCGAAGAGCTGACGCCCCGCGAGATTGTTGCTGAACTTGATAAGTATGTCGTAGGCCAGAAGGCCGCCAAGCGCGCCGTGGCCATTGCGCTGCGCAACCGCTCGCGCCGCCAGAAGCTTCCGCCCGACATTGCCGACGAGATCATGCCGAAGAACATCATCATGATCGGGCCCACCGGCGTGGGCAAGACGGAGATCGCGCGCCGCCTGGCGAAGCTGACCAACTCGCCCTTCCTCAAGGTGGAAGCCTCGAAGTTCACGGAAGTGGGCTACGTAGGCCGCGATGTCGAGTCGATCGTCCGCGACCTCGTCGAGATCGCCATCGACATGGTGCGCGAAGAGAAGCTGGAAGAGGTGGAAGACAAGGCCGAGCTGAATGCCGAGGAGCGTCTGCTCGATCTTCTTCTGCCGCCTGCTCCGGCCAGCGTGGCTGCTGTCCCCGCGGAAAAGGATGCGAAGAGCGCGGATGCGTCCAGCGCAGAAGAGTCTCCGCTGCGCGATACGGCTGAGCCCGAATCGGCAGACAAGCATCCGCTGACGACGCCCGACCACAGCCACGATTCCCACCACCGCACGCGTGAGAAGCTTCGCCAGCAGTTCCGCGAAGGCAAGCTCGACGATCGCATGGTCGACATCGATGTGCGCGACAAGAACGGTCCGTCCTTCGAGATCATCTCGAACCAGGGCGCCGAGGATATGGACATCAACCTCAAGGATGTCCTGCCTGGCCTCTTCGGCGCGCGCACCAAGAAGCGCAAGATGAAGGTCGTCGATGCGTTCGAGTATCTCGTACAGGAAGAAGAGGGACGTCTGATCGACATGGATCAGGTGACGCGCACGGCAGTGGAGCGCGTGGAGAACTCGGGCATCGTCTTCCTCGATGAGATCGACAAAATTGCCGGCCGCGAAGGTGGCCACGGTCCGGATGTCTCGCGCGAAGGTGTGCAGCGCGACATCCTGCCGATCGTGGAAGGTACGACGGTGAACACGCGCTATGGCATGGTGAAGACGGATTACATCCTGTTCATCGCCGCGGGTGCATTCCATGTCTCGAAGCCGAGCGACCTGATTCCCGAGCTGCAGGGACGTTTCCCCATCCGCGTGGAGCTGCAGTCGCTCACGGTCGAAGACTTCATCCGCATTCTCACCGAGCCGAAGTCGTCGCTGACCAAGCAGTACGCGGCGCTGCTCGATACCGAGGGCCTCAAGCTCGAATTCACGCGCGAGTCGCTGGAAGAGATGGCGCAGTTCGCTTATCGCGTGAATGAGACCACGGAGAATATTGGCGCACGCCGTCTGCACACCATCATGGAGCGAGTGCTCGATGAGATCAGCTTCGTGGCTCCAGACCTGGTGAAGGCTCCGGTCAAGGATGAGGCGAACGGTCTGCAGCTGGCAGCGGCGACGGACTTCGGCGCAACCGTGCCGCTGCCGGTAAGCGAGCGCGAGAACGCCTCGGGCGCGAAGGAGAAGGTCGTCGTGATCGATCCCGAATATGTGCGCCAGATGGTGGCGGATATTGTGAAGGATCAGGATCTTTCGAAGTACATTCTGTAACTTTTAGCTACTGAACTTCTCATAACAGCAGAAGCCCCGCGAAAGCGGGGCTTCTGTCTTTTGGTACAGCTAGACGAAGAAACCCGCAGGCCGATAACCGCTGAATTGACCGGAGTTGTACTGTACCTCGTGCTGCGGGGTCTGTGGAGGGTCAAAATCATCGTCGCTGCTGTCGTACTCCTCGATATCGACGCCTTCGTGTTCGTGGCTCTCATTGCAAATCTTGCAAAGTGCACGTAAGCCCGATTCGTCTTGATACACAGCACGTTTTTCATCTTTCGTAGCTCCCGAATTATTCAATCCGTCCAGATGTTCTGCCCATGTCGTCGGATGATGGTCCATGGTTACGGAACGGAGAGAGTGAACCTTACCACTCTTGCTCAGATAGCCATACTTAGATAGGTGAAAGTTGTTACTGATGTCTAAAAATGCCAGCATGCGTTTGCAGCGCGGACAAGTCCAGACAGCCTTAAAGCGGGCGGCGTCAAAATGCTTAACTACGTGTGCAGTGCTTTCGATTACGTTCCGTGGCGTGGCCTTCAGAAAGCTAAATCGCTCCTGTTTTCCCTTGGGTTGTGGTGGCATCCATTCGTCATCGTCTCCCATGCGCTGAATCACGCCTACTCGATGCGTAGCGAGCGGAGCCTGGATTCGTGGGGACAGGCCCGTACCACTTCCTTGGAAAAAAGGCGGCGAGATGCGCACGCCAGTGTGGCTCCTAGGCGCGGCGACGGGATTCGTCTGCCCGTTGGTTGAAAATGGCTGACATGTAGATGGAGCGATAGCTGGTCTCTTTGGCGAAACGGCCATCTGTGGACGATAGATGGGCGGTGCCGCCATCTTCGGTTGCGACGCGGATGCTTGAGGGCGATAGGCAGCAGGTGCCACCATCTTTGGTTGTGACGCGGATGCTTGAGGGCGATAGACAGCGGGCGCAGCCATCTTCGGTTGGAAGGCCACTTTTTGTGGACGATACACCGGTGGAGGCGCCATCGCTGGTTGCATCCGGCTTGGTCGTTGAGATAAGAGGCGCGGGTTAGGATGGCTTCTTCCGGAAAGCATGTGGCAAATCCACGGTTTTGAAGTCGCAGCCATATTAACCGCATATTGGACCGGTCATCCAGTCCATATGTCATGGGGGATAGCAGATGATGGCACTCCTGTTATCCCCTAAATGACCCTTGCCGTTTATGTGTCCGGCGTTACGATTACTCTTACGGCAGCCGGTCCAGCACGATCGCGCGCAGGCGCGCTGTGTTGATGTACGTATCCATGTTGGTGTCTTCCGGCTCGAACTTCAGCGCGGCGGTATGATGACCGGGAGTTAGCGTGAGCAGTTGCCCGCTGGAGCGTCCGTAGTTATCCCATTGATCCTTGCCGCGTTCGGGCATCACGATCGGACCGACCTTCTTCCCATCGATGTAGAGCGTGCGAATCGCGCACTTGCTGTTGTTCTCGATGTCATCGGCGCCATTCGCATATTCCACGCTGAGATAGAACCTGCCGGAGCGGTCGACTTCGAAGCTCACCTCGGTGTTGGGCATGATGTCCTGCCGCGTCTCGATGTATCCCTGATCTACATGTCCGGGATCTCCTGCGTTGAATTTCACGACCTGACCGGGCGTGGGGTTCACGGGCGCGCTGAGGAAGGACGGAATACCGTTGTTGCCGATCGCCGCGACCTGATAATCACTGCGCGTGTCTCCCGGTTCAAGCTGGATTGTCGCGGCTGAAAGCTGCTGCCACGGCTTTCCGTCGCGATAGACCTGGTAATGCGCGACGCCATCCGCCGGAGTCCAATGCAACTCCGAGTTGGCAAACTCAACCTTCGGAGTCAGTGGCGCGACTGCATCCTGCACGTGGTTGATCCCCAGCGGTGCAGCGCCCTGATTGTCCAGCTCGATGGTGAGCGTGTGCGAGCCTGTCGTGTCCGCGGGGATAAAGGGCTGTGACGGCTTGCCGTCGAGCAGCGCATGCTTCACATGTGCACCATTGCCCTTGATCTCGATGTCGAGGACCGCGCCGCGATAATGGAATCCGGAGAGCGAGCGCTGCTGTCCCCAGCCTTCCGGAACCACCGGGCTGAGGCGCAGTCCCTCCGGCTCCATGCGCATGCCGAAGAGCACGCGATAAGTCATCGCAAGGTTGCCGGCCACGCTCCACAGCTGGCGGTCGGAGCTGATCGCCGTGCCGTAAGGTGTTCCTGTTTCGAGGACCAGGTTTTCCTTGTTCGTGAGATAGAGTGCGCTGGCGCGATAGATCACCGCGAGTCCCTGTGCGACGGCTGCTTCATCGCCATGATCTGCGGCAGCCATGCTCCACAGCGCCTGCACAAAAGGCCACACGGAGCGATTGTGGTAGGGACGCATATCAGGAATCTGCGGGTAGAGCGTCGGGATGCCGTAATCCATCACAGGTACGGAGGCGAGGAGCGTCTTCTGCCGTGGCTCCGGCGCGAGTCCGGTGAGGATCGTGAGAGCCTGCCCGATCGCGTCCGATCGCGAGGAAAGACTCTGCCAGAGCGGTCCATAAAGATACTCGCCGTAGAAGCCCTTCTCCGGGATCCAGAATTTCTCGTTTATGGCCTGCTGCAGGCGATCGGCTTTCCGTGACCACTCGGCGTCCGGCAGCTTCTGCTCTTTCGCCATCGCAGCGAGCACGCGATAGACGCCATAGAAGATCGTGTTCGTGCTCAGGCTCTTCGACTCGTAGATGTCGACCGGCTGCATCCACTTCGGATGGGTCTGGTCGCGCCAGTCGAGGAACGAGGTTTCGCCGCGCACCAGCCCGTCATGAGGATCGATCGCGATCGCTTCATCGTCAGCGATCGAGTTACGGATGATGGTGTAGCTCTCGGTGAGCCAGTTACGGTCGCCGGTGGCAAGATAGATCTGCCACGCGGCCAGCGCCCAGCACTCCCTGTCCGTCGAGACCGGCCAGCTGCCGCCGGTGCCCGTGTCCTGCACGATGCGGTCGCGCCGGACCTTGGCCATCAGGCTCTTCTTCGCGCCTTCGGGATCGATCATCGCCAGCGAAAGGTAGATGCTGTAGCTGATATCGCGCGTCCAGACGCCGGGCCAGTCTGCACCCGCGCTGAATGCGCCGTCGTCGCGCTTATCCTTCTGCAACTCGCTGAGGGACAACTTGTAGAGCGCATTCGCCAGTGGAAGGTCCGACTCGAGCTTGGGAAAGCCGTCCAGGTTGCTGTCGAGCGACCAGGTGCGCTCACCGGTTGCGTTCTCTGCGGTGGGATAGTTCGAGTGCAGGCCGCCATCGGCTGTGACCTGCGCAGTGTATGCGCCTTCTACGACGCGATCGGGAAACACGCTGAACTTGTCGGAATGGAACATCGGATTCTGCCCATAAGCAGAGATGCAGCAGGAGAACACAAAGCCGCAAACGGCAGGAGAGCATCGGCGCAACGAGAAAGGCATGCGCACAGAATACTGCTTTGCGGGAGCGCTTTCATGGTTCTCGAGCTGAGAAGGGCAACCGGTCTTGCTCCTCTACAAACACAAACTGTCATTCAGTACGAAGTGAGCAGAGCGAACGCAGTGGGGGAACCTGAAGTTTCTCTTGCATGAAGAAAGAATGCAGATTCGCACCATCCGACGGTGGCCCATTCAAGCCTGAAGCTGGCTTGAGTGGGGGACAAGTAAGCTCATTGAGTTGGGGCTGCACCTCCCGCCCAAGCGAAGCTTGGACGGGGCACCCATATTCTCATCATGCGAAGAGAACCGCAGGTTCCTCCACTGCGCGAGACGACAAGTGTCTCGCTTCGGTCGGAATGACAGCTGCTTCGCACAGTGCGATTTGCTTTCGGCCTCCGCTTCCTTTGGTCGCGATCCTGCTTATGCTTCTATCTCAGCCCTGACTCACATCAAATGTACTGGTGCGCCCATGCGGTCGAGCTCGCCGCGGACCTTGGTCAGGCCGTACATATAGGTTTCAAACTCCTCGGCGAGGCGGCCGAAGAAGGCAGCTTCGCTCTGGTACTCGAAGAGGTTGAACTGCGAAACGATGAAGTAGCTCTCCTTGCCGGTGCGCACCATATCGAGCAGGCCTGCGTCGGCGGAGAAGCGGGCGCGCTGCGCGCCTTCGGGGAACATCCCGGTCGAGAAAAGCGCATAGTCGCCGATGTGCTTGCGTACGCGGCGCTCGTCGTCGAAGGAGTCTGCGGTGCCGTGGATGGGGTCGGCCGCGGCGAGCATGCGGCTTACGTCGCGGATGGGCTGGCCTTCGGCATCGCGAATGGGATAGAGCTTTTCCGCGACACAGAATTCGGTCAGCAGATCGGCAATATAAGACGTGACCTCGAGGTCGTGCACGCCGAGATGCTCGGAGTAGCAGCCGGAGACGACCTGGTGAAAGAGCTGGCGAAGCGCGTGCTGCTCGGGAATCATAGGCACCCCCCAACCGGCGTAGAGCCGGAGACACAAAGCCTGCTTGGCTATCGCGGCCCGCCTTGCCGCCGCGATCTGCGTTGCCATCGCGGTGCTGCCTTTGTGGTGCAGATATCGGCAGTCCGTAACGGTTCTTTCATCGTGTTGTCACAAATCTACGGAAATTCCGCAGCAAGACAAGTACTGTTTCGGGTTATACGTTCACTTTTCTGGCACTCCCTGGCCGACAGTGCGAGAGATGACGTCGCCGAAGATTTCATCGGGGATGCATGCAGGCCTGCATCGAAGAAGACTATGCTCCGCATGCGCAGGCGTTTGACGCGCGCAGACTCGACGAAAGGTACCCCCCGATGACCGAGAAGCATCCCGACAGCAAATCCGAGAAGAAGCACAAGCCGACGCAGGCCGGCTCCCCGACGACGGCAACCGGAACCAGCACATCGAGCGGCCAGCCGGTCTTTGCGCAGCCCCAGCCCTCGCCCGATCCGACCGGCTTCAAGACGCCGGTGACCGACCAGAGCGACAAGGAGTTTGCCCAGGTCGAGGCTGTGCCGGAACCGGTGGGCAACGCGGTCGAACCGATTCTCACGCTGGCGCAGGTCTACGGCTCAGCCGGCGATGCGAAGACTTCGGCCATTACCCAGTCCGGACAGATCGTCTTCCACTCGGTGGGCGATACCGGCAGCGTCGAGGGACCCACGACGCAATCGCTGGTGGCCGACAAGATGGTCTCGGACTTCGATGAGGACGATGCGGCCGATGTGCCCAGCTTCTTCTTCCATCTGGGCGACGTGGTGTACTACTTCGGCGAGGCGGCCTACTACTACGACCAGTTCTACGAGCCGTACCGCAACTACCCGGCGCCGATCGTCGCGATTCCCGGCAACCATGATGGCGTGGTCTACAAGGCCGATCCTGCACCGACCCTCGCGGCGTTTCTGACAAACTTCGTCTCGCCGAGCCCGGTAGTCTCGCCCGATGCGGGCGGACTGGTGCGCACGGCTCAGATCCAGCCAGGTGTGTACTTCACCTTCGACGCGCCTTTCGTGCGCATCCTCGGGCTCTATAGCAACGTGCTCGAAGACCCGGGTGTGATCTCGGATGAAAGCGGCACCTACACCACACTCGACCAGCGGCAGATCGACTTCCTGACCACGGCGCTCAAGCGCATCGTCTCGGAGAGCTACGCCGGGGCAGTCATCGTTGCCGTGCACCATCCGCCGTATACCGGCGGCTCCGTCCACGGCGGCAGTCCGAAGATGCTCGCCGACATCGACGCCTGCTGCACGGCGGCGGGCTTCTGGCCGCACGCGGTCTTCTCCGGACACTCGCATAACTACCAGCGCTACACGCGCACGGTGAACGGCGGCAGCACCCCGTACATCGTGGCGGGATGCGGCGGCCACTCACCGCTCTCGACCATGCGTGGCACCTACCGCACGCCCTACAAGATCGACGACACGCTAACCCTCGAAAGCTACGACGATACCGACTACGGCTATCTGCGCATCGTGGTGAACGCGGAGACGATGACCATCGAGTTCCATCCCGAGGCCGACGGCGCAACCACCAAGACGCCGGACGACACCGTAACCATCAACCTCTCGACACGCACGCTGAGTTAGGGCGCGGGCGGCTTGGCAATCTTGGCCATCGCATGTCTCTTCATCGAGATGTGCGATGGCGGGACAACCACATTTGAACTGCGAAGGATGCTATCGGGGTGGAATTGGTTACCTGGCGGTGACCAAGGTACACAGAAGTGGTATAGGCATCGGAGCGGGATTGAGGGAACCTGTCTTTGGAAGCGAGGGGTATCTACCCCAGAACGGGCGACAAAAACATGTTTCAGATCATCTTAGCTCTTATATTTGTTGGCATGATCCTCACTCCCGCCATCGTCGCCGCGCGCAGCGGCAAAAAAGAGATGGAAGCTGAGTCCGAGACGCCGGTGAATGAGGCCCCGCAGGTTGCGCGGGTCGCTGAGAAAAATCCGGTCCGCCCCGCCGGTGTGACGCCCATCCCCGCAGCCAGCACGCTGCCGCTGCATCGCACGCTCGGTCTGTCCGGCCGCTAGCCGATTCCAAAGTTTCGATACAAGTTTTCCTACTGACGTCCCGGGCTACGGCCCGGGTTTTTTTGCGCGTCAAAGCCGTCCTGTGTTCCTTTGGAAAGAAATGACAGCGAAGCGCAGCATCGAAAACGCAAGCCATTACCAGTGGGGCGACGCCTGTGACGGTTGGATTCTGGGCCCTTCGCCGGACATGATGGTCATCCAGGAGCGGATGCCTCCCGGCACTGCGGAGCAGAGGCACTTTCACGGGAAGGCTCGCCAGTTTTTCTATGTTCTGGAAGGATTGCTGACCATGGAACTGGAAGGTGAATATTACGGGATCGAGGCCAGGTCGGGCATCGAAATTCCGCCGGGCGCCCGCCACCAGGCGCGCAACGACAGCCCGGAAGACGTGCATTTTCTCGTCATCTCCAGCCCTTCCACTCGGGGCGACCGGACTGACATCGTCGCGTAGTGCTTTGCTCGCAGCGAGGACGATCGATGAGCATGTGATCCGGGATGGGACAGGCGCCGGGAAGGTCTGGAGCCGTCCGTTGCGAGAAGTTCCGGGGGATGAAGAAGACCGGCCGCCGCCCGTTCTAATGAGAAAGCCCTAATCATCGACCGGAAAACAGGGTCTCATGCACGAGTGATTCAGGTCGATACACACGGTGCGAGGAATCACCGTGGCCATCTCTTTCTCCCTGTCCCGTCGTGTGGTTGCTGTTGTCTCACTCTGCATCATGCTCGTGCTTGCCGGCTGCGGCGGAAGATCCTCCTCCAGCAGCATCTCGATCAGCCTTCCGGGCGGTACGCTCGCCGTGGGGCAGAGCGTGCAGTTGAAAGCCACCGAGACGACGTCTGGGTCGCCGACGACGGATGTGACTAGCACAGCAAGCTGGTCTTCGTCGAATACAGCCGTGGCTACGATCAGTGCAGCCGGCGTTGTGACCGGCGTGAAGGCGGGGACGACCACCATCTCCGCCACGGTGCAGAAGACCACGGGCACACTGCTGCTCACGGTGGGTGCGGCGGCGGTGACGTCGATCGCGATTGCGCCTGCTTCGGCCAGCGTCTATACGGGCGGCACGCAGCAGTTCTCCGCGACGGCCACCTACAGTGACGGAAGTACCGGGGACATCACCAAGCAGGTCAGCTGGTCGGTGACGCCGTCTTCCGTTGCGACCATCAGCACCAGCGGCCTGCTGACGGCCGTCGCCGCGGGCAGCTTCACCGTGACCGCCAACAGCGGCTCGGTGCAGGCGACAGCCACCGGGACGGTGAGCAACGCGACCCTGACTTCCGTCGCCGTCTCGCCGACGGCGGCGACCATCGCCTCGGGTGGCACGCAGCAGTTCACGGCAACCGGCACCTACAGCGATTCGTCCACGAAGGATCTTACTTCGAGCGTCACCTGGAGTTCGAGCAACACCTCCGTGCTGACCATTGCCTCGACCGGCCTCGCGACGGCGGGTTCGATCACGGCAAACACTTCGGCCACGATTACGGCGACGCTCGGCTCGCTCACCGCGACCTCCGCGGTGACGTTGACGCCCGCCGCCACCATGACCAGCCTGGTGGTGCGGCCGACCAGCTCGAGCATTGCGCCGAATACCGCCGAGCAGCATACGGCCACGGCTTATTATTCCGACGGCACGCAGCAGGATGTCACCAGCCAGGTGAGCTGGTCGACGGCAAGCACAACGCTTTCTCCCACGGGCAGCGTTCGCCGAGCGACGACACGGCTGCGCACGCAGCGTAGCGCCGGTCCGGCCGCGGGCGAGGGCTTCGCGCAGGCTGATGGCTCGAGCCCCGTCTCGGTCGACGGCTCGGGCATCGATACCGCGAACCAGGTGGGCTCGGCGCAGCTCACCGCCACACTCGGTGGCCTCAGCTCGCAGAGCGTGGTGCTGGTGCGCGATACGGCCGTCCAGTCGGTTGCGATCAGCTCGACCGAGCTCGAGATTCCCGCGCAGACGCAGCAGCAGTTCACCCTGCAGGGCACCTTCGAGGACGGCAGCGTGCAGGATCTGAGCCTGACCGCGGGCTGGCAGTCCTCGAATACCGGAGTCGCAACCATCGACAGCTCCGGCCTGCTGACCGCGGTGAGCGCCGGCACGACGACGATCTCGGCCGGTTTCGGTGGCGCCACCGCCACGCCGGTCACGGTACAGGTTCTCCCGGTCGACCTGGTGTCTCTGACCCTGAAAATCCCCTATCCGACGATAGGACCGGGAGCGACTGAGCAACTGGCGGTTATCGGTACCTTCTCCGATGGCACGCAGCAGGATGTGACCTCGCTGGCCAGCTGGACCTCGTCGAATACGACGGTGATGACGATCAACGACAGCGGCTTTGTGCAGGTGCTTACCTCGGGCCGCGCCGAGATTACCGCATCGGTGCTCGGAGTCAGTGCGGTTGCGGCCATCGCCTCGGAGGCTGCGACATTGCAGTCGCTTGAGGTGCTGCCGTCCTCTGTGAACTTTGCGCTGGGCACCAGCGAGCAGTTCGCCTGTCTCGGCATCTTCTCGGATGGCGCGCAGATCAATCTCACGGGTCAGGTGGTCTGGACCTCCGGCAATCCGACCGTGCTGACGATCAACAGCTCAGGGCTGGCCAAGAGCGGGAGCATCGGTTCGACAACGATCACTGCCAGCTATCTCGGCATCAGTGCGTCCACGGGCGCGGTCAATGTGACCTCGGCAACGCTGGCAGGCATTACGCTTGCGCCCACCTCGTCGCGCATCGCCTTCGGCACCCATCAGCAATATGCCGCGACCGGCTGGTTCAACGACGGTTCGGTGCAGGATCTGACTTCCGATGTCAGCTGGTCGGTCTCCGACCCGACCGTCGCCTCGGTGGACTCCGGCGGAAGGGTGCTCGGACTGAAGGCAGGTACGGTGACGGTGACAGCCGCCTCGCAAGGCCAGAGTGCGAGTGCGCCGCTGACGGTGACCGATGCCACGCTTGTCTCGACGGTCATCAGTCCGGGCAATACTGAGCTGCCGGCAGGAGTGACGCGCCAGTTCTCGCTCATCGGCACCTTCTCCGACGGCACCACGCAGGACATGACGGCCGATGCCATCTGGCAATCTCCTACGCCGACGATCGTGATGTCCGTAGCCATCGACATTCTCGGCGAGGGGCCCGAGCCGGAGGTGGGTGTTGGCGTCTCTCCAGGCATCGGCACGCTGGGCGCGGTATACGGCAACTTCAGCTCGGCGACTCAGGTCACGGTGACCAATGCCACGTTGAGCTCCATCAGTCTTGCGCCGGCCTCTTCGGTCATCCGCACCGGCGGCCAGCAAGCCATGACGGCAACCGGCACCTTCTCCGATGGCTTCCAGCAGAATCTTTATCTGAATGCTGTCTTCCACATCTCGAATGCGAGTGTGGCCACGATTCTGAATGCCACCGGCGTCGCGTATGGCACGGCAGTGGGCACGACACAGCTGACGTCGACCTTCGACGGCCTGACCTCCGGCGCGAGTACGCTCACGGTGGAGAGCGGTACGCTCGATTCGATCACGCTCTCGCCCTCGAACCCTGCGGTGACCGCGGGCGGAAGCCAGCAGCTGACGGCGACCGGCAATTATGCCGACGGCACCACCAGTGACTTGTCGAGCCAGGTGACCTGGACCTCGTCAAATCCGTCCGCGCTCAGCGTGAGCACAACCGGCCTCGCGACCGCGCACGCCGTCTCGGCGGTGACGACGGTGACGGTGACCGCGACCTATGGCAGCGTCAGCCAGTCCTTTACTGTCACCATCTCGCCGGCGAATTCAGGCGGCAGCACCGTGTCTTCGCTGGCTATCACGCCGGCGAGCCCGGACATCGCCTCCGGCTCGACCGGCCAGCTTACGGTCACCGCGACGTATGCCGACGGCTCGACGGGCACTGTCACCGGCCTCGCGAGCTGGAGCTCCTCCAACAACGCGGTTGCCACCGTCGACACCAGCGGTCTGGTGACCGCAACCGGTGTTGGCGTAGCGACGATCACCGCGTCCTATGGCGGCAGCACGGCCACGGCATCGGTCACCGTGGGCCAGCAGACCTCGCCTACCGCGACCCTCACCTCGATTGCCGTCTTCCCATCGAACATCAGCATCTCGGCGGGAGCGACTCACCAGTACACCGCACGCGCCACCTATTCGGATGGCACGACCTCGGATATTACGAACTCCGTCACCTGGGCGTCTTCGAGCCCGGCGGTCGCGACGATTTCGAGCGCCGGAATGGCTACGGGCGTGAGCGCGGGCACCACGCAGATCACGGCTCAGAGCGGCAGCATCAGCGGCGCGGCGACGCTTACGGTCACCAGCCCTACCGTCTCCTCGATTGCAATCACCCCGGCGACGGCGGCGATCGCTCCGGGCGCCACCGTGCAGTACCATGCGACGGCAACCTATCCCGACGGGACCACCCAGGACGTGACTTCGACCGCGACCTGGACCAGCTCAAACAGCGGGGTCGCGACGATCAATAACGCTGGCCTCGCAACCGGCGTTGCGAATGGTTCGACGGCGATCAGCGCCTCGGCCGGGGGAGCTTCGGGCGATGCTTCGCTGACCGTCGCCTCGAACTCCACGCCGACGCTCACCTCGATCAGCGTGAGCCCGTCGACGGCCAGTGTGACCACGGGCGGTAACCAGCAGTTCACCGCCACCGGCAGCTACTCCGACGGCTCGACCCAGGACCTGACTTCCTCGGCGACTTGGTCCAGCTCCAGTCCCTCGGTGGCGGTTGTCAGCAGCGATGGACTGGCCAGCGGCGTGGCCGCGGGCACCGCGACGATCACGGCGACCAGCGGCAGCATCTCCGGTACCGCGACGCTGACCGTCACCGGCTCGGGCAGCACGGTCACCGGCCTGGTCATCACGCCGACGAGCAGTCAGATTATCTCCGGGCTGAGCGAGAACTTCACGGCGACGGCGACCTATGGCGATGGCTCGACCCATAACGTCTCCTCTTCGGTGACCTGGTCGAGCTCGAACCCTGCCGTGGCTGTGGTGAATTCGAGCGGCCAGGTGACCGGCGTCGCTCCGGGTACGGCCGTGATCACCGGCTCCATCGGCTCGGTGACCAGCCAGACGACGGTCGTGATCGAAGCGGCCACGCTCAGTTCGCTGGCCATCAGCCCGAGCGGCGCGAGCTTCGCCGCCGGCGTCACGCAGCAGTTCACCCTCACCGCGACCTATTCGAACGGCACGCGGCAGGACGTGACCTCGCAGGCAACATGGTCATCGACTGCGTCCAATGTGGCCACGGTTTCGAGCAGCGGTCTCGCGACCGGCGTCGCCCAGGGCACGGCGCAGATCTCTGCGACCTTTACCACGCAGTCCGTGGCGACGACGGTGCAGATCACGCCGGCGACGCTGGTCTCGGTTGCGGTTTCGCCCTCCTCGGCCAGCTTTGCCCAGGGTACTACGCAGCAATTCTCGGTGATCGGCACTTACACCGACGGCACCACGCAGAACCTCACCAGCCAGGCCACCTTCAGCAGTTCGAATCCGTCCGTTGTGTCCGTTTCGAGCAGCGGCCTGGCCACCGGCGTGGGTACCGGTTCGGCGGCCATTACCGTCTCGGTCGACGGGCAGAGCGCCACGACGCAGTCGGTCACCGTGACCCCGGCGACACTGGTCTCGATCGCCATCACTCCACAGACGCCGAGTTTTGCCGCGGGCACGACGCAGCAGTTCACCGCCATCGGCACCTACTCGGATGGCACCACGCAGGACCTGACCACGCAGGCGGTCTGGTATTCGAACAATCCGCAGGTGGTCACGATCAACAGCAGCGGCCTCGCCTCGTCGAGCACCTCGACCGGCACCGCGCAGATCTCTTGCACCTTCAACGGCGTCTCGGCGACCACCGGCAATGTGACGGTGACGCCGGCCGTGCTCACCTCGCTGGCGATCGCGCCCACCACGGCGCAGATCGCCAAGGGCACGACACAACAGTTCACAGCAACCGGCACCTACTCCGATTCCTCGACTCAGGATCTCAGCTCCACGGTCTCCTGGACGAGTTCGGATGCGACCGTGGCTTCGATCTCGGCCTCGGGCCTGGCGACGGGCAACAACGTGGGCTCGGCGCAGATCACCGCGTCCTTCAATGGGCAGACGGCTTCGACTTCGAGCTTCAGCGTGACTCCGGCGACGCTGGTCTCGATCGCCTTCAGCCCGGCGAATCCCTCGGTCGCGGCAGGCACCAGCGCGCAGGTGACAGTGACCGGCACCTTCTCCGATGGCTCGACGCAGAACCTGTCGAGCGCGGCGACCTACAGCTCCTCGAACACCGCGGCCGTAACCGTGAATGCGAGCGGCGTGATCACCGGTGTCGCCACCGGCTCGAGCACGGTGACGGTAACGGTCGATGGCGTCACGAACAGCTTTACGGCGACCGTAACCTCGGCGACGCTGAGCTCGATCGCTATCACCCCCGCAAACCCGGCCAGCCTGCCCAAGGGCACAACCGAGCAGTTCACGGCGACCGGCACCTACTCCGATGGCTCGACGCAGGATCTCTCTTCGACGGTGACCTGGACGAGTTCGAATACCGCGGTACTTACCGTGAACACCAGCGGTCTGGCCTCCGGCGCAGGCGTGGGCACGGCGACATTGACCGCGGCGTACCAGGGACTGTCCACCACGTCCGGCTCGGTGCAGGTCACCCCGGCCGTGGTCGCCTCCATCGCCGTCACCCCGTCTGCGGCGACGATGACCGCCGGCGGAACGCAGCAGTACGACGCGGTGGCCACGTATACCGATGCCACGACCCAGGACGTGACCAACTCGGCCACATGGTCGAGTTCCACCCCGACGGTCGCGACTGTGACCTCGACCGGGGCGGTAGTCGCCGTGAGCCAGGGTACAACGACGATCTCGGCCGTCTATAACGGGATCACCGGCTCGACTTCGCTGACTGTGAACCCGGTAGTGGCGCCGGTCCTGTCCTCGGTCTACGTCACCCCGTCGGTGGCGTCGATCGCCAAGGGAAACACGCAGCAGTTCGCCGCCACGGGCTTCTACACGGACGGTTCCTCGCATGACCTCACCGCGCAGGCGGTGTGGCAGTCCTCGGTGCCGTCCGTCGCATCTGTTTCGACCTCGGGATTGGCCTCCGGTCTTTCGGGCGGCAACACGCAGATATGGGCCACGGCCGGTGGCGTCTCGGGCGTAGCGGCTCTCACCGTAAGCCCGGCCACGCTGGTCTCGCTGGCTGTGAGCCCCGCGGCTGTCACCCTGGCCAAGGGCACCTCGCAGCAGTACACCGCGATCGGCACACTCTCCGACGGCTCGACCGAGGACCTGACCACGTCGGTGACCTGGACCTCGAGCGCGACCTCGGTGGCGACCATCAACAGCTCGGGCTACGCCACCAGCGTGGGCACGGGCGCTACGACCATCACCGCCACGGCGAGCGGCATCTCCGGCTCCGGCGCCATGACAGTGACCTCGGCCACGGTCGTCTCCGTGCTGGTGACCCCGGCCACGGTGGCGCTGCCGGCCGGTGGCACGCAGCAGCTGATGGCGACGGCGGTCTTCACCGACGGCACCTCGCAGAACGTCACCACCAGCGCAACCTACGCCAGCTCGAATACCGGAGTGGTCACGGCCAGCACGGCCGGCCTGGTCACTGCGGTTGGAGCAGGTGCAGCGACGCTGACGGTCAGCCTCGGCGCCACCTCGACGACGGTGCCGGTGACGATCACCACGGCGGTGCTTACCTCGATCGCCATCACGCCCTCACCCTTCAGCCTTGCGGTGGGTGAGAGCCAGCAGATGACGGCGACCGGCACCTTCTCCGACGGCTCGACGCAGAACCTCACCAACTCGGTGGCCTGGACCAGCTCCTCGCCTACGGTTGCCACGGTGAGCCTGAACGGACTGGTGATCGCCAGCCAGCCCGGCACGGCGACGATCTCGGCGACGAACGGCCTAATCACTGCGTCTTCGACGCTGACCGCGACCTCGGCCGTGGTTACCGCGATCGCCGTGAGCCCGGCCGCCGCCACGCTCGCCGCAGGCCAGACGCAGCAGTACGCAGCGACCGCCACGATGAGCGACGGCAGCCAGCAGAACGTGACCTCATCGGTGCATTGGAGCACTTCGAACGTGGCCAACGGCACGATCAGTAACATTGCCGGGACCAATGGATTGCTCGTGACACTTACTCCCGGGACCTTCACCGTTTCGGCGGCGCTCAACGGCGTCACCGGCACGGCCTCGGTGACGGTGACCTCGGCGATCCTCACCTCGCTCACCATCACGCCCAGTCCGGTCTCATTGCCCGCAGGCACTACGCAGGTGCTTACCGTGACCGGCAACTACAGTGACGGCTCGACGGCGAACGTGACCTCGACCGCAACCTGGACGACCAGCAGTGCGGCAACCGCGACGGTAGCCACCGGAGGCACACTCAGCGCCGTCAGTCCGGGCAGTGCAACGGTGACTGCGCACGTCGGCCTCATCACGCAGGCCGATGCGGTGACGGTGACCAGCGCGGTGCTCAACTCGATCACGATTAACGTGCCGTCCGGAGGAATTCCGCTTGGACTGCAATCGCAGATCACCGCAACCGGTACCTATACGGATGGGTCCACGCAGGATGTCACCTCGCAGGTGCTCTGGTCCTCTTCGGTCCCGTCTGTCGCGACCATTAGCAGCACCGGCCTGGTCACGACGGTAGCGGCGGGCACCACGCAGATCGGCGCATCGCTGAACGGGGTCACGCAGCAGACCGCTCTCACCGTCAGTGCCGCCGTGCTCTCGAGCATCGCCATCCAGGCCAGCCAGTCGAGCTTTGCCCTCGGGCTCTCTCTGCAGCTGACCGCGGTTGGCACGTACTCGGATAACTCGACGCAGAACCTTACCAGCGCGGTGACCTGGTCTTCGCTCTCACCCTCGGTCGGCCTGGTCAGCTCGGCAGGCGTCGCCACCGGCCTCACCACGGGCACCTTTACCGCGAAGGCAACGCTCGGCAGTGTGAGCGGAACGCTGACGGTGACGGTAACCAGCGCCGTGCTGCAGTCGATCGTCGTCACCCCGGCCAACAGCACCATCCTGAATGTGCTCGGCAGCAGCGTGCAGTATACGGCTACCGGCCACTTCAGTGATGGCAGCACGCAGAACATCACCACCACCTGCCACTGGGCAATCACCAGCGGCCTGTCCCTCGGGTCGATCTCTCAAACCGGCAGCTTCTCACCGCTGGGTGTGGGAGCCGGAACGCTCTCGGCCACATCGGGCAGTATCAGCGGATCCACGGGCTTCATCGTGGTCTCCGTCCTCTAGAAAAGGCACTGCCCTCCGACGCAAGCGCGTCGGAGGGCAGTGTCCGTTTCCTCTCGGTTTAGCGGCCGTTCACAATAACCCGCACGCGTGCCCGCGCCATGCGGACGCGGCAGGAGTACAATGCGGGACCAGCAAGGCAGGCGCCATCACGCGCGGCGATCCACGAGACCTGGAACGAATTCAGAAAGTAGGCCGTGGCGTTGGTCGCATAGTTCACCTGCTTCAGGTAGTATGCGGCGGTCACGTCGATATCCGCCGCCTCGGCGTTGAGCTGCTGGCACTGTGTGGCGGGCGGTTGCGTTGTGCCGTCGGGTGCAATGCAGTAGTCCTCGTCATGTTCCAGGAGGATCTTGCGCTTGTTGCCGGTGAGGAAGTAGCGCGGGGTGATGAGGGGAATGGCAGAGCCGGAAATCCACTGTGCCATGGTCAGGACAAAGGCCGGCGGCAGCTGGCTCATCTCGATGAGATTGTCCTTGCCGGGGCTTACCTGCCGGGCAAAGACATTGATCGTCGGCGACGGCTCGCCATTGGTGGGGTGGAAATAAAACGCGCCCACGCCGATGCCGTCCTGCAGGTCGATCCAGAGCATGGCGCGGCCGTCGAGCATCCTGGAGGTGCGATCGCTGGCGATGACGAGATAGCGGTCCTGAAGAATCGTGACCGGCATCTTCGATCCGCCGACGACATCATCGAAGGCCTCGGTGAGCGGACGGTCGTAGCCGTAATGGAAGGTGCAGTGTGGCAGAAAGTTGTCTTCCGCGAGCTTCCAGAACTGCTTGTTGTGCATGAGCTCTTTTGTGGATTTGCCGGCGTAGGCGCGCAGGAAATCGAGTTCGGCCGCGGGCACTGCAGGCTGAAAGAGCGAGAGGTTATAGTGCAATCCGGGCAGCGTAGGTGGCGGAGCCATGACCTGTGCGCTGCCGTGAGACGCAGATGCGAAGAGCATCACGGCGAAGAAGACAGCGAGAACGAGACGGCGAGGAAAGCTGCGGAGAGAAGGGCGCGTGAGCGGCATGCGAGCGTGCTCCCTGGAACGGGACAGACAGCAATCGACCGCATTCTAGCGTGGTTGGGTGCGAAGGCCGCATGAAACTTTGCGCAGGGCGAGGACTGGCCGTCCGGGCCTTTCGCCTTCGGCCTCCGCTCCCTTTGGTCGCGAGGTTGGCGTTTGTGCGGGTGTTGGATGAGAACTGCAGGTTCCTCCACTTCGCGAGACAAAAAGCGTCTCGCTTCGGTCGGAATGACAGATGTTTTTATGCTTTTATCTGAGCCCTGAGCCCTGAGCCCTGAGCCCTGAGCCCTGAGCCCTG
>NZ_JASGFD010000046.1:0-39630 GCF_047605705.1 Silvibacterium sp.
CCGCATCCTACCCTCGGAGCTGAACTTCCGCGCGAACATCTACGCGATGAAGGCTCTCGGCGTTGAGCGCATCCTCTCCGTCTCCGCCGTGGGCTCGCTCAAGGAAGAGCACAAGCCTACCGACTTCGTGATTCCCGACCAGTTCATCGACCGCACCTTCCACCGTGTTTCGACCTTCTTCGGTGAAGGCATCGTCGGTCACGTAGCCTTCGGCGATCCGGTCTGCGCCACCGTCGCGAAGACCGCCGAAGAAGCCTGCGCCGCACAGAACGTGGTAGGCAAGCGTGGCGGCACCTATGTCTGTATGGAAGGTCCGCAGTTCTCCACGCGCGCCGAGTCGAACCTTTATCGCAGCTGGGGCGCCGACGTCATCGGCATGACCAACCTGCAAGAGGCCAAGCTCGCCCGCGAAGCCGAGATCTGCTATGCGACCATCGCCATGGTCACCGACTACGACTGCTGGCATGAGGGCCACGACGACGTGACCGTCGACCAGATCGTCGCCGTGCTGCACCAGAACGCGACCAACGCAGCGCTGGTGGTCAAGTCCGCCGTCGCCGCCATGCCCACGGAGCGCGCCTGCGCCTGCGCCTCTGCCTCGAAATACGCCATCCTCACCGACCGCGCCGCGATTCCTGCCGAAACAAAGAAGAAGCTGGACCTGATCCTCGGCAAGTATCTGAACGAAAGCGAAAAGGGATAAGCATGGCGATTCTGGTAGTCGGCAGTGTGGCCTTTGACGGCATCGAGACGCCGTCCGGCAAGGTAGAGCGTGTCCTTGGCGGGGCAGCGACGTATTTCTCGCTCGCCGCCAGCTATTTCACAGATGTGCGCGTCATCGGCGTCGTCGGCGAGGACTTCACCGCCGAAAATGAAGCAGTACTGACGAATCGCGGCATCGACACGCTCGGCATCGAGCATGTCGAGGGCAAGAGCTTCTTCTGGGCCGGATCGTACATGACCAACCTGAACGAGGCGCAGACGCTCAAGACCGAGCTGAACGTCTTTCAGAGCTTCACCCCGAAGATCCCGGCCGCGTATGAGGACAGCGAGTTCCTCTTCCTGGCAAACATCGATCCCGTCCTGCAGGTCGACGTGCGCGCAAAGATGCCGCGCGTGAAGCTGGTCTGCGGCGACACCATGAATTACTGGATCAACGATCACCGCGCCAACCTCGAGAAGATGCTCAAGGGTATCGACGGCCTGTTGATCAACGACACCGAGGCGAAGCTGCTCGCAAAGGACAGCAACCTCGTCCTCGCCGCGAAGAAGATCCTCGCGCTCGGACCGAAGAGCCTGGTCGTCAAGCACGGCGAATACGGCGCGACGGCCTTCTTCAGCGACCGCTCCTTCCCCAACCAGCCCAAGCAGGTCTTCCTGCCCTTCCGCGCACCGGCCCTGCCGCTGTCCGAGGTCGTCGACCCCACCGGCGCAGGCGACTCCTTTGCCGGAGGATTTTTCGGCTACATTGCGTCGCAACCCGAGCTCACTCCGTCGATCTTTAAGAAGGCCATGTTCTACGGCGGCGTAATGGGATCCTTCGCCGTCGAGAAGTTCGGCACCGAACGCCTCCAGCAGCTCGATCGAAAGGAAATCGAGGAGCGCTTTGCGCTCTTCCGCGAACTCTCGCACCTTGAGTAAACCTACGAAGTCCGTCACCGTGAACAACCCGCGGCTGCGCAACCAGCGCCGCCGCGGGATTGACGTCTCTGAGCTCAGCCCGGCCCAGCAGGAGAAGCTCGCCCTTCGCGGCGAGACCTTCGTCGTCGCCTGGAGCTTCCTGCTCATTGCGCTCCTCGCGCTCTCTTACAGCTATTCGCACCAGCTCCTGCTGCTCTATGGCGACGCGGTCGCGCACATGCACATCGCGCGCCGGCTCATCGACTCCATCGAGCCCGGCTTCCGGCAGATGGGCTCAGTGTGGCTGCCGCTCCCACACCTGCTGCTGCTGCCCTTCATCTGGCGCATGGGCTGGTGGCAGACGGGCATCGCCGGGGCCTTCCCTTCGATGGGCGCCTACGTCCTCGGTGTCGCAGGCCTCTATCGTCTCGCGCGCCAATGGCTTTCGCCGCAGTTCTCCTTCGTCGCCCTTGCGCTCTTCGCGTTGAACCCCGGCCTCCTCTATATGCAGGCCACGGCGATGAACGAGCCGCTCTTCCTCGCGGAGATGATCTGGGCCGTGCTGCTGCTGGTCGAATATCGCCGCGAACTGGAATCGAACGATCACGCCCGCGCCTCGCGCCTGCTGGTCCTCTGCGGAGCCGTGCTTGTCGGCGCGGTCTTCACCCGCTACGACGGATGGATCTTCGCCGCCTTCGCCTGGGTCATTGCCCTGCTGCCCATGCTGCGCCGCGATCGCTGGCAGACCCGCACCGGGGGCGCCTTCGTACTCTTCACCGTGATGGTCGCCGTGGCTCCGCTCGTGTGGATGGGCTATTGCGCGAAGCAGTTCGGCGATCCGCTCGACTTCATGCGCGGCCCGTACTCGGCCAAGGCCATCGACGCCCGCACCACCAAGCCCGGCTCCCCGCACTATCCCGGCTGGCACAGCATGCCGGTCGCCGAGCTCTACTTCCTCAAGGCTGCCGAACTCGGAGCCGTCATCGCGCAGTGCGCCAACCTGCTGCTTACTTTGGCCGTGGCCGGTACCCTTGCTGCCGCCTGGAAGTGGCGCAAGGCCGGCATCCTGCCCGCGCTGCTGCTGTGGGTTCCGGCGCCGTTCTACGCGTATTCGGTCGCATACGGCTATGTGCCGATCTTCATCCCGCTATGGTGGCCGCACTCGTTTTATAACGTCCGCTACGGCATGGAGATGCTGCCGGTCTTCGCGCTGGCGCTGGCCTTCTTCGTAGCCTGGCTTGCAGGCGTGCTGAAGAAGCGCTGGCCCGTCGCCGCACCGTACCTGCCGTGGGCCTTCATCGTGCTGCTGCTGGCGAGCGACGTTACCCTCGCGAAGAAGACACCTCTGGTCCTCGGCGAAGCCATCAACAACTCGCGCAGCCGCGTGCCCTATGAGGCTGCTTACGCGCGCGCTCTGGCCGTGCTGCCGGAGAATGCGACCATCCTCGCCTACACCTCCGAGCACCCCGGCGCGTACCAGCAGGCTGGCATCCCGCTGAAGCACACCATCAACGAGTCGGACTACTACGAGTGGACACCCGCGCTGAAGAACCCTGCGGCCTCTGCCGACTACGTCATCACCACCGATAACGATCCGGTGGCGAAAGCCGTGGCCGCGCATCCGCAGAATCTCACGCTCATCAACATCGTGTGCTCGACTGATCAACCCTGCGTGCGCATTTATCAGTCCAACCGCCATGCCGCGGGTGGTAGCATCACGCAGAAATGAAGTTTTTGCCGACAACGCCGCTCGCCGCCATCGCTGCGCTGCAGGAGCCCGGGCACATGCTCAGCTTCAGCAATCCGCAGCAATGGCATCTGACGAGCGGCGTGATGGCCCGCCTGCTGCTTGCCGCCTTCCTCGGCGGCATCATCGGCGTGGATCGCGAGGCGCACCACAAGCCCTCCGGCATCCGCACGAATCTGCTTATCTGCTTCGGCGCGGCACTCTTTACCTTCCTCTCCTCGATCGTCGCCGGCGAAGGCAGCACGAACAAGGGCCAGATCGCCTCGAATGTCGTGCAGGGCATCGGCTTCCTTGGCGCCGGCCTCATCCTCCACAACCGCGACCGCATAAGCGGTCTCACCAGCGCCGCTACGGTATGGGCTGTCGCCTCCATCGGCATGGCCTGCGGAGCAGGACTCTACGCACCGGCGGTGCTCTCGGCCGTGCTCGTGATCCTTACGCTCGAAGTCGTCGGCATTCTCGAACGCAGCGGCAATCTCAAGTCCTACACCGTGGTCTACGAAACCCGCGGCAGTGACGATCAGGGCATGCGGCTCGCGATCCTCAACTCCATGGACCACGTGCAGCGACGCCTCAGTGAAGTGTGCGATGATTCGCTCGGCGATGTGCGGCGTCTCTCGTTTGAAGTTGCCGCTACCTATCGCATCCATCGCCGTCTCCTCGCCATGCTCAAGGACTCGCCTGCCATCGAGCAGGTTCACACCTTCCGCAGCCAGGAAGACGACTGATACAAATGAACGAAAGCTCAAGGAAAGAAACAGAATGACGTTTTTCGCCAAGGCCCATGCCTGCGGCAATGATTTTCTGATCGTGGAAGGCGCCTGCGACACGGCCCTCGCCGTACACCTCTGCAACCGCCACACCAGCGTCGGCGCGGACGGCGTCGAATTCCTCGAGTGGACCGGCGGCAGCTCCGGCAGCATCCGCCTGGCCAACGCCGACGGCTCCATCGCCGAGATCTCCGGCAACGGCACGCGCTGCGTCGCGGCATGGATGGTGCATCAGATCGAACAGAAGACCGGATTGCCGGTCGCGCCCGGCACCACCATCGAAATCGACACGGATGCCGGCATCCGTACCTGCACGCTCGTCAAGGCCGAAGGCCACCACTACGAGTTCGCCGCGCCCATGGGCGTGCCGCAGGTCGCAAAGCGCATCGTGACGCTTGCGGATGGCACCCCAGTCGAAGGTGTCGTGGTCTCTACCGGCAACCCGCACTTCGTCATCTTCGTCGGTGATGCGAGCTTCACCGCCTACAATCGCACATGGGAAGAGCTGGGCCGGGAAATCTGCTTCCACGCGGACTTCCCCGAGCAGACCAACGTCGAGTTCGTGCACATCCATGATTTGAGCCACATCGCCATCCGCATCTTCGAGCGCGGCGTCGGCCCCACGACCTCCTCCGGCACCGGTACCTGCGCCACCGCCGCAGCCACCATCGCCACGCGCAATGGCGAGCCTGCGCTGCGCGTGGTTGCGCCCGGCGGAGAACAGCGCATCAACTGGCCGGGCCGCGATGAGGAAATCGTCCTCACCGGACCGGCCGACCTCATCTGCACCGGAGAAGCCTGGTGATCCAGCAACCGCTCAAGCCCGCGGCCATCGCTCCCGGAGCGAAGGTCGCGGTCGTTGCGCCCGCAAGCAGCGCCAAGGGCGAGCGCATCGAAGGCGGCATCGCCGCTCTGAGCCACTACGGCTATCAGCCGGTCCTCTATCCGCACGCCGCCGGCCGTGAAGCCCCTTATTTCTCCGGCACCGTCGAAGAACGTCTCTCCGATCTCCACGAAGCCTTCGCCGATCCCGATATCGAAGCCATCTTTTGTACCCGTGGCGGTTACGGATCGAATTACCTCCTCGAAGACCTCGACGTCGACCTCATCGCCGACAATCCAAAGCCGTTTTTCGGCTACAGCGACCTCACCATCCTCCAGAGCTACCTGCTCGATCAGACCGGCCTCATCGGCTTTCACGGCCCCATGGTCGCAGCCGATCTCTATCGCAATGACGGCGTCGACGAGGCCAGCTTCTCCGATGCGCTCACCGGTGGGCAGGTGCTTGCAGGCGAGGCCCAGGGCCTGCGCATCCTGAAGCCCGGCCGCGCGCAGGGCGTGGTGCGCGGTGGCTGCCTCAGCATGCTCGTCTCCACGCTCGGCACGCCCTTTGCTCCGCAGACTGAGAACAGCCTGCTCTTCCTCGAAGACATCGGCGCCAAGCCTTACCAGATCGACCGTATGCTGCGCCAGATGGTGCTCGCTGGCAAGTTCGACGGTGTCACCGGCTTCATCTTCGGCGAGATGCTCGACTGTGTCTCACCCGGCGCGAATCCAAAGCTGCTCGACGAGGTCATCCTCCGCGTCTTCGACTGGTTCGAAGGCCCCATCGCCATTGGCCTGCGCTCGGGACACGTCTCGCGCGGCAATGTGACGCTGCCGCTCGGCATCTCGGCTGTGCTCTCCGCCGAGGAAGACCCCGTTCTCGAGTACCTCGAGCCGGCTGTCGACTAACCCTCTATATTCGTAATCAAGATTGTGACAAATATGCCGGACAGGAAACACATTCATCTCATCGGAATCTGCGGCACCGCCATGGCCTCCATCGCCGGGCTGCTGCAACTCAAGGGACATCGCGTTACGGGCTCTGACCAGGCGGCCTATCCCCCCATGTCCGACCTGCTTGCAAGCCTGCAGATCCCCGTCTCCGAACCGTTTTCCGAAGCAAACCTCCAGCCGCACCCGGACCTCGTCATCGTCGGCAACGCCATCTCGCGCGGCAATATCGAGCTTGAGTATGTGCTCGACCAGCGTATCCCCTTTACCTCGATGGCTGCCGTCATTCACGATGAATTCCTGCGCGGGCGCGAGTCACTGGTCGTCTCCGGCACGCACGGCAAGACGACGACCACCAGCATGCTCGCGTGGATTTACGCCGTCGCCGCACGCAGGCACGCAGAGCTTACGCCGTCCTTCCTTATCGGCGGCATTGCTGAGAACTTCGCTACCAGCTTCCAGCTTCAGGATGGCAAGCCCTTCATCCTCGAAGGCGATGAATACGACACCGCCTTCTTCGATAAGGGTCCGAAGTTCATGCACTACTTCCCCGACGCGCTGATCCTCACCCATGTCGAGTTCGACCATGCCGATATCTACAAGGATCTCGACGCGGTAAAGACAGCGTTCAAGCGTCTCGTAAACCTTGTCCCGCGCCGGGGACGCATCGTCGCCTTCGACGGCGCACCGAACGTAACGGAATGCCTGAGCCGCGCCTTTTGTAACGTCGAGCGTTACGGTTTCGAGCCCACTTCGATGTGGCAGGTCACAGGCCTGACGCACAACGGCAACCAGTCACGATGGAAGATGCTCCGCTCCGGTGAACCCTGGGCTGAGTTCTCGCTGCCCGTAGCCGGCGCGCATAACGTGCTCAACGCGACCGCCGCCGCTGCACTGGCCGCGGGCCAGGGTGTGCCACTCGAATCGATCGTCGAGGCGCTTGCCACCTTCCGCAGCGTAAAACGCCGCCTCGAAGTGAAAGCAGTCATCGACGGCATCACCATCATCGATGACTTCGCGCACCACCCAACCGCCATCCGTGAGACGCTGCGAGCCCTGCGTGAGGCCAATCCCGGCGCGCGCCTGTGGGCTGTGCTCGAACCGCGTTCGAACACACTGCGCCGCAATGTCTTCGAACACGAACTCATCGATTCGCTCGCAATTGCAGATGAAGTTGTACTCGCGGGCATCTTCAAATCGGAGAACATTCCCGAAGCCGAGCGGCTTCATCCCGAAGCGGTGGTGCGCGGCCTCAATGCGCGCAGCATCCCGGCAGAATTGCATCAGAACGCCAACGAAATCGTGGCAAGCATCGCACCACGCCTGCGCTCCGGCGATATTGTCGCCATCCTCTCGAATGGCGGCTTCGACGGCATCTACGAGAAGCTTCCGCAGCGTCTGCGCGCGCAGGCAGCAGCAGGAATCGAGACCCAGGCGTAACTCGCCATGCTGCCCGCGCTCACCATTCTCTTCATCTATGCGGTGCTGACGATCCCGGCGGCGATCGTCGGCATCCCGTGGACGCTCCTTACCGGCGACATCTCGCTCGTCTACCGGTGGGCCATGCGCATCATGCGCCTGGGGACGCGCGCAGCGGGCATCCGCATCGAGGCCGAATGGCGCACGCCGCTCGAACCTTCACAGCGCTATCTCTTCCTCGCAAATCACATCTCGAATCTCGATCCGCCGATCCTGTTGCCGCTGTTTCCGAAGCGAGTCTCCGTCTTCATCAAGCGCTCGCTCACAAAGCTGCCGCTTCTCGGCTACGGGATGAGGCTTGCCAGCTTCATCCCTGTCGATCGCGATGGCCGCGTGGAGAGCGCAAAGGCGAGCGTGGAAGAGGCTGCGCGCGTCATGGCCTCGGGCGTCGATGTGCTCTCGTTCGTCGAAGGCACACGTTCGCGCAGCGGGCGCCTGCTGCCCTTCAAGAAAGGGCCTTTCTATCTCGCGATGGAAACCGGCGCGCTCATCGTGCCCGTTTCGATCTCAGGCACCGAATCCATGATGAAGAAAGGCAGCCTGCGGCTCTATCCAGGCACCGCGCGCGTGCAGTTTCATGCGCCGATTCATCCAAAGGATTACGCAACGCGCGAAGCCCTGATGGAAGCCGTGCGCTCCGCTATCGCCTCTGGACTGCCGGAGTGGATGCGCAGCGACGAAGCCGCGAACGATTGAGTTACTTGAGGATCGCGTTGTAGCCATCGGCCAGCAGGCGCGACCGCATGGCACGGGCCTCGTCCTTGCTGGCAAACGGCCCCACCTGCACATGCACGAGGTTGTCGCGCGGATCGGTCCGCATCGTGGCGTTATAGCCGTGCTTCTTCAGCGCGCCCACAAGGATGCTGGCATCCTCATTCCGCGAGACCGCCGCAATCTGCACCATGATCGTCCCGGCTCCGGCCGGGGCTGTCGTGGTCGTCAGTGCAGCCGGCTGCGCATGCGGCTGCTGCACAGGAGGAGTGGGAACAGCCTGAAGGCTCGCCTGCTGAACCGCGGCGGGCTGCGCCGCCGGTCTTTGCGGTGCGGTCTCTTCTACCCCAGCTGAAGGCTTCGCTGCATGTACAGAGGACGTTCCGTCACCAGCTACAGGCGCACCTGCCGGACGGCGGGCCGGTCCATTCGGTGTAGGCACATAATCATATGCAGGATTACCTGCCACAGCAGCACCGGGCTTCGTCGCGGGCTCGCTTGCTTCCGGACTTGCCGTAGAACTTGTCTCGGAGTTCGTGTCACTTGCAGGCGAACTACCGTCTGCCGAGGCGATTGTCTCCTTCAACGGCGCGCTGCCACTGTCTTCGCCAGCGCTCTGCTTCGCCGTCGAGGATGAGCCTGCGGACGAGGCTGCTTCCTGCGCCGCGCGTCCGCTGCCACGCCCCATCGAATACCCGAGACCGAAGAAGACGCCGCACACCAGCACCGCGCCAAAGAACACGCCCAGCAGCGACTTTATGCCCAGGGTGATTTCGGTGTCCGAGTGGCGGATATCTTCTTCTTCGTCTTCGAGGATCGATCGCATAAGCGTTTCCTGTTCTTTCTAGCTTTCCGTCGCGGAGTTCTTTTCCGCTGCCGGTGGCTGCCCGGCAAATTTATTTAACAAGGACATCAACTCTACCGGCAGCGGAAACACCACCGTAGTGTTCTTCTCCACACCGATATCGGTGAGCGTCTGCAGATACTTGAGCTGCAGCGTGATCGGCTGCTGCGCCAGCAGGTTTCCCGCTTCCACCAGCTTCTGCGCGGCTGCGTATTCCCCCTCGGCGTTGATGATCTTCGACCGCTTCTCGCGCTCGGCCTCGGCCTGCTTGGCCATCGCCCGCAGCATGGACTCCGGCAGGTCGACCTGCTTCACCTCGACGCTGACCACCTTCACGCCCCACGGCTCAGTGCGCTGGTCGATGATGCTCTGGATGCGCTGGTTCAGTTGCTCTCGATGAGAGAGCAGCCCGTCGAGTTCCACCTCGCCCAGCACCGAACGCAGTGTCGTCTGCGCAAACTGCGAGGTCTGGTAGACGTAATTCGAGACTTCGATCACAGCCTTCGCCGGGTTAAGCACGCGCAGCGTGATGACCGCATTTACCTTGATGGTGACGTTGTCGTGCGTGATCACATCCTGCGGCGGCACTTCCAGCACTTCCTGCCGCAGCGAGACGCGCACCATCTGGTCCAGCGGGCGAAAGATGAGGATCACGCCCGGCCCCTTGGGCTGTGGCAGCGCACGTCCCAGGCGGAAGACGACTCCGCGCTCATACTCGCGGAGAATCTTGATGGAGCTGACGAGGTAAAAGCCAACGGCAAAAATCAGGATCAGAGCTGGAACACCAAGCATCTCAGGCCACCCGCCTGCGATTGTATCCCAGCATTTCGAGGCACAGGTGTCTCATCCGAGGCCAGGAAGCGCGCCGGGAACCCGCTCCACCAACAGCAGCAGGCCGCGAATGGCGAGAACTCGCACACCGTCGCCGTTGTGAATCATCGGGCGGCTGTCCGCCACAGCCTCCGCCAGCCACAATTCGCCGTGGATGAGGATCTGTCCGCGCTGAGCGGCTTCTCCGAAGGATGTGAAGTCCTCCTGCGCGAGGCCGGTCCATCCAACCATCGCTTCGGGGCCGGTGACAATCTTGTTCTGCCGCGCACGGATGGCAATGCGCACCAGCACCGTGGTGATCAACCCGAAGGCCACGCCGCAGGCCAGCGCTGTGGCCAGATGCACCTCAAGTTCCGGGATAGGCGCGGTGACCAGCGTGAGCGTGCCGAAGATCAGCGCTACAATCCCCGCAACCGCCAGCACACCATGGCTGGGAAATTTCGCCTCGAGCAGCAGCAGCGCAAAGGATGCCACCAGCAACATCACCGAGGTGTAATGCACCGGCAGCAGATTCAGCGCAAAAAGCGCGGTCATCAGCAGAAGCGTTCCCAGCGCACCGGGGATGATCGTCCCCGGCGCATTGAATTCGACATAAATCAGCAGCCCACCCAGCACGAGAATCAGCACGGCAAGGTTCGGATCCATCAGGCGATCGAGAATCGCCTCGCGCAGCGTCGGCTGCACGCGAACAAGCCTCGCATGCCCGGTATGCAGCAAAATCGTGCGGCCATCGAAGCGAGTCACCGTGCGGCCATCGAGCGACTGAAGCAGTGACGTCAGATCCGGCTGGACGGTGTCGATCAGATGCAGATCCAGCGCTTCACGCTCGGTATAGGACTTCGAATGCAATACCGCATCCTGCGCGGCATCCACGTTGCGGCCGCGCTTGGAGACAAAGGACCGCAGGAACGCCGTCGTATCGTTTTCGAGCTTCTCCTTCATCAGCGGATCGAGTTTGCCGCCCTCAACCACCGGATGCGAAGCGCCCGCATTCGTGCCCGGAGCCATTGCGGCCACATCCGCCGCCTCGAGCAGGAAGAATCCTGCCGAACCTGCGCGACTACCCGCTGGCCCGACATAAACCACCACAGGCACCGGCGACGCCAGCAGCTTCCCGACGAGCGAACGTGTCGTGTCGAGCAAACCACCTGGCGTGTTCAGCTCAATCACCAGAACTTCCGCATGATGGGAGGCTGCAACAGCGATGCCTCGTGTTACGAAGTCCTCGCTGATCGGCTGGATCGTGTCGTCGAGATCGAGCACGGCTACCGCAGGCGTTTCGCTCGGGGTAGTTTCCGGCGATAGCGCGCGGCCAGGCTTCCCTATCACCCAAACCGACAGGAAAACGAGGGCGAGGACGACGAACGCCGCTGCTGGCCGTGCCTTTCGCCCCGAGAACATCATGGAACCTGCTGTCCCCGCGCCTCGACGGCCTGCTTCATGCCCTTCGCATTCGCATTGTTCGGATCGATTTTCAGCGCCGCGCTCACCTCGCTGGCCGCGGGTGCAAGCTGGTTCGTCGCCAGGTCAAGACGCGCAAGCACCAGGTGTGCCGGCACATTCGGCTGCAGCGTGAGCGACTTCTGCGCCTCCTGCCGCGCCGCATCCACATCGCGGCTGTGTTCGCGAACTTCGGCCAGCCCCTCGTGCGCAGCAGCGGAGTTGGGGTCGGCGTGCAGGGCGGACTGGAACTCGCGCTCTGCCTCGAGAATGAGGCCGCGGTTCAGGAACTGCTCACCATCCTTCACCAGGGAAGCCGCCTGTGCAGCAGGAGGCAGCGCGGCCAGCCTCGCCGACTGTAGCTGCTCCATCTCGAACGCCGCCTGGCGGAAGCTCGTCTCGCTGTAAGAACGCTTGATGCGCTCGAGCGGCAGGCTGTCATCCACGATGGCCTTCCCCGGATCGGGGTTCACCTTGATCGTGCTCGGGTCCTTGAGCTGCGTCGAGAAGGTCTGCGCCTCGCTGTCGAGCGGGCGAAGCTTCAACGCGGCATCGATCTCGCGGATCGCGCCGGGAATGTCATTGCGCTTGCGGAGCGCCACCGCCAAGTTGAAGTGATAATCCTCGTCGCGCGGATCCGCGGCGATAGCCTGCTGAAACTGCGGCCCGGCATCACGTCCGCGGCGGCTGGCCGCGACTCCCTGATTGTTCACCACCTCGGGCAGCGGCAGGCGCAGGCTCACAAAGGCGAAGGCATCCTCGGCCTTCATATAGTTCGCCGTGTAAAAGAAGGCGAGTCCGCGATAGAAGTCGGCCTCAAGCGCATTGGGGTCGTCCTTCGAAAGATGCCCCAGCGTCTCGGCCGCCTCATCGTAATTCTGGTTGGAGAAATATGCGCGGCCCAGCGCCAGCCACGCCGGCATGAAGCTCGGGCTCAGGCGCACCGCTTCGCGCATGTGCACAATGCGATCGGTGGGTGAGTCCGTCGTCACGCCACGGATGTACGCCTCGAAGGCATCGACGCGCAACGGCGAATCGGCGGCGAGGAAGGTCTGCTCGGCGACCGCGTAACTCGGGTCGAGCTTGCGAGCGACGTTCCAGGCCAGGCCGTTCAGCGTATCCATCAGGCTCTTCAGCTCGGCCTGCTGCGTCAGCGGAGCACTCAGCGTTAGCGTGCCGATATCGAGGATCTGCGCCTTGAAGCCCAGCTGGCCGTTTTCGAGCGTGTAAGAGCCGACGATGACATCATCCGCATCGAGATTCTCGGCAATGCGGATCGTCGTTGCGCGCGACGGTGCAAGATTCAGCGGCAGCCCCAGGCGGTCGAGCGCATAAAGGCGGTCCCCACGGCTGATGCTGAGAAATCCCGCCGAATTCAGACGGCGGTTGAGGATGTCGGCCGCAGCTTCCCCGATCCAGTCCAGGCTCTGCTGCCCTGTCTGATTGGCAAATGGCAGCACCAGCAGCAGACGCCCCTGCTTTTCCTCCGCCCGGCTGGCTGTGGCACTCGCCTCCTGCGCCACAGCGCGGGACGATGCAGCCGGAATGGCAGACAGAACGACGATCAGGAGGAGGGAAAAAGACTTGAGCCGCACAGCAAAGATTATAGGTGGCGCGGCAGCTTCAGGGTGTGAGTCCAGCTTCGGCGTTGCGGGACCGGTCCTTACCGCGACGGTGGCGGCATGAGCTTCGCGTCCATTACGCGATTGAAGGTCAGCACCGCGGCCCACTGCCCTTTGCGATAGTCCTGCCAAGCGATCTGGCCGTTCAGCAGGTGCGCGGCCTCCTTTGGCATCAGGTCGACATGGAAATCAAAGAAACGACGGTCCAGCGCCTCGTTCGCCGGCCCAAGGCTCATCGGCAGGCGCGGCGGATCGTACTTCGTCGAGAACAGGAATGCGGTAGAGTAATCGCCGGGATTCTGCGCCGCCGCCTCGATCTGCTCGAAGGTAAAGTTATCGATCGCCTTCACCCGGATCGGCTGCTGCACATAGCCAAGCTCCGGCTTGGTCAGCTCATCGGTCGCAGGCCATGCGGTCAGGATCACGTCATGCGAATAGTGCGCCGTGATCTGCCGGATCGCCGCCTGGTGCAATCGGATCACATCGCGATAGGCGAGATTGTCCTCGGGCGCAAAGCGATAAGGAGGATTGACGAAGATACCGGCGACAAATCCCGCCGCGCTCAAGGCCACCAGCGCGGGCCACATCTGCAGCCGCCGGCGGAAGGTGCTCACGCAGAGCAGCAGGATGAGCGGATAAAGCGGCAGCAGGTAACGGGTGAGCAGCGCGCCGCCGACCAGCGAGAACAGCAACACATTCGTCCCCAGCACGACGGCAAACAATGCCTGGTCAAGCCGCGCAATCTGCCGCCTCTGCGCGCCGTGCTCATCTTCAAGCGGCGCCAGCAGCAGGCATCCGGCCATCAGCAATACCGGCACAAAGAGGTTCATGTGCGCCGTGACGTGAAGCAGGCGATGCGCCAGGGCCAGGGCAATGCGCAGCGGCTGGTGCGTGGTCTGCGCGTTGTAACGGAGGTATTCGGGATTGCCGAAGAGGAAGCCCGTCTTGTGGCGGTGATACGCGTACCAGCAGAGTAGCGGCAATACGGGTAGAAGCAGCTTCGCGGCACGCGCGAGCGCAGTGGACCGGACAGCACGACCCTCCTCTGCCCTGCCCGACCGACCCTGAAGCCTCGGCTCGCCGAAGGCCGCCCATACAGCGAGCGCCAGCGGCGTGACCACTGCCGTCTCCTTGCTGAGAGCGGCCACGGCAAAGCAGATCGCGGCAAGCCAGTCAGACACGCCCGTGCGGTCGATGAGAAATGCGATACCCCAGACCGTCGCAGCTGCGGCAAAAATGTCCGCGTGGGCCAGCGTGCTCTGCACGAAGACAATCGGATAGAGCGCGGTAAGGAACACCGTTGCCGCGGCCACACTCGCCTGCCCGGTCGTCCGCAGCGCCAGCCGCCAGACTCCGGTGAACATCAGGCTTGAAACCGCGCTGACCGCCACGCGCGTGACCAGAGGAGAAAACCCGAATAGCTTCCACCATAGAGCCAGATAGAAAGACGGCATCGGCGGATGCGCATTGGTCAATGTGCTGTAAGGAATCAGCGCGCCGGTTCGGAAGAAATCATAGGCCGCCGGAATGTAATAGCCCGCCTCGTCCCAATAATACGGAAGGCGCAGCAGGGGCCAGTGCAGCGCGACCACGACCAGAAAGATAACAATGAAGATGAGCCCTGACGGCAAAACACGCCGTAACTGATCGTGGTTCAAGACGAGCCTCGCGTGCGATCAGTCTATCAGGCACTTAGCCTTGATTTACTGGTGAAGTAACCGTTGGCTGATTACTTCACCCTCGAAGCTAGTGGGAGTATTTTTCCTCACCCACTGGAAGCGCAACCGCCAGGCGGTTCTGCGGCGGAGGCAGCGGGCAGGTGGCATACGGCGTATACGCGCACGGAGGATTCTGCAGGCGGTTGAAATCGATCGTCAGCGTGCCCGGCTGATCGAGGCCGTGATCCGGAAATCCGGTATAAAGAAACCGCGCCGCGCCGTAACTGGTCTTGCCGCTGGTCGCATCCCGCACGATAAAGAACAACTCCTTGTCTCCGGGGCCCTCGATCACCGGCACGAGCTTCACCGTCTGACCATCCAGGGTGAAGTCTGCTTCGCCCGGCGCCTCCATCTCGTTGATCGTGCCGACGATCGACGGGACATGCAGCGTCTGGTGCGGATGATACGGAACCCAGCGCGCATTCACGATGTACTTAGGGTTCGCCTCGTACCAGTGCAGCCCATGGAAGTTCACCAGCGTCGGAGCTTGCGCATCCTTGACCCGCACCGCATAGCGATCGCCGCGATGGATTACGTAGAAGCTGATGCTGCCGATCGATACGGCGGTCGGATGCCCGGACGCGTCGTCGCTGAGCGTCGTCTCCGTCGCCGGAGCATCGTTCACCTTGAGTCCCGCCGGAAATCCCCCGGCCGGAGGCTTGAGGCGAATGGTGGTTCCGTCCAGCGCAATGACACCGAGATGCGCCGGAGCGACTCCCTCGAGTTGCAGACGGTTATCCGCGGCCGAGCCGATCGCATTGTCGCCCGGCTTCAGCCAGTCCAGCCCCACCAGCGTCAACCAGCCGTTGGGCGAAGCAAGCCCCTGCTCATGATGCGCACGCCAGGTGAGCAGATCGGCCTTCCAGGTTGAAGGCGTCGGGGGCGTGGGAGTTTCGGCCAGAGCGAACAGGGTGGATGCGGAGACAGCAAGGGCAGCGACTGTGCGGAAAACTTTCATGGGAATCCTCAGAAGAAAGACAACGGGAAGGCAGAAAACGCAGAAGGGCGCGCTGTTATCGACAACAGGCGGGGAGAGCACAAAGCTGGGAGCAGCGCTCGATCACCCTTTCAGCATACGGCGCGCAAAATCCCCGGTCAATGGATTCCCCCGCAGCATCCCTTCGCCGCATTCTTTCCCGGATGTGCCGCCAGATGCGTACAAGTGTCCCACCTCCGACGTATACAGTGGAGGTACATCCGATTTACACACTGGAGTGATCCGTGATCGATTCCCGCTCGCGCTGGAGCGCTGCCGCGCTCTCTGCTGGCCTTTCTCTTGGTCTTCTTTCGCAAGTCGCCCTCGCCGAATCCCCCGGCCCCAAGGCCGTGCCGCTGCCGCCTCCCATCGCCGCGCCAGTGGATACGCCCTATCCCGGCACGCTCTCCCTGCTGGTCGACGCCACGGACACCGTGCATCGCTATCTCGATGTGCATGAGACCATCCCGGTAAAGGCCGGCCGCCTCACACTGCTCTATCCGCAGTGGATTCCCGGCAACCACTCGCCGACAGGACCGATCTCGAAGGTCGCCGGCCTCGTCGTCACTGCCAATGGCAAGCCCCTGACCTGGGTGCGCGACCGCGTCGACGTCTATGCCTTTCACATCGATGTGCCCGAAGGTGTCTCCGAGATCGAAGTCAACTTCCAGTACCTCACACCGATCAGCGGACGGGAAGGCCGCGTCACCTTCTCTTCGAAGCTGATCGATCTCTCCTGGAACACCGTCGTTCTCTACCCCGCCGGACACTACTCGCGGCAGATCACCTTCGCGCCCACGCTGAAGCTGCCCGCGGACTGGAAGTACGCGACCGCGCTCGAAACGGCGTCGAAGGACGGCGACACCGTTCACTTCAAGAACACCACGCTCAACACGCTGGTTGATTCGCCGCTCTATGCCGGTTTGAACTACGAGCGCGTCGACCTCTCGAACAGCCCGGACAACAAGGTCTTCCTCGACGTCTTCGCCGACACGCCGCAGGAGCTAGCGATCTCGCCTGAGGCACTGGAAGGTCACAAGAAGCTGATCGAGCAGGCGGCCAAGCTTTACGCTTCGCATCACTACGACCACTACGACTTCCTGCTCTCGCTGAGCGACACCATCGGCGGCGAAGGCCTCGAGCACCACCAATCGAGCGAAGACGGTACCGGCGGCAAGTACTTCACCGACTGGGCCGCGGGCGTAGGCGGACGCGATCTGCTCGCCCACGAATACACCCACTCCTGGGATGGGAAATTCCGCCGTCCGGCCGATCTCTGGACGCCGAACTTCAACGTCCCCATGCAGGACGACCTGCTGTGGGTCTACGAAGGCATGACTCAGTACTACGGCTTCGTGCTGACCGCCCGTTCCGGCATGCGTACGCCTGAGCAGACGCGCGACCTTATCGCCTCCGTTGCTGCTGGCTTTGAAGTCAGCCCCGGCCGCAAGTGGCGTCCCATGGTCGACACCACGAACCAGCCGACCGTCTCGCAACGCTCGCCCGTGACCTGGGTGAGCTGGCAGCGCCCCGAGGACTACTACACCGAGGGCCTGCTCATCTGGCTTGATGCCGATACCAAGATCCGCGAGCTGAGCAACGGACAGAAGTCGCTCGACGACTTCGCCAAGCTCTTCTACGGCATCGACAACGGCAGCTACATCACCAAAACCTACACGCTGGACGACGTCATCGCGACGCTCAACACCGTGCAGCCCTATGACTGGAAGACCTTCCTGCAGACGCGCGTGTATGACCTGCACGCCGAGGTGCCGGAGAACGGCTTTACACAGGGCGGCTACAAGCTCACCTACACCGACAAGCAGCCGGAATGGCAGAAGCATGGCGGCGAAGCTCGCGGCTCAAGCTTCTCCACCTCGCTGGGCTTCTCTGTAATGGGCGACGGCAACATCGCCGGTGTCTGGTGGGACAGCGTGGCCTTCAAGGCCGGCATCGTTCCGGGCGCGCAGATCGTCGGCATCAATGGTGAAAGCTTCTCGGTGGACAAGCTGAGGGCAGCAATCCTCGCCTCCGAAAAGTCCACCGACCCAATCAAGCTCGTCGTGAAGCGCGACGATCAGGTGCTCAACCTCTCGCTCGACTATCACGGCGGTCTGCGCTATCCGCACCTTGAGCGCGTGGACGGAACACCGGCTCGGCTCGACGACATCCTCGCAGCGAAGTAAGTCCAACCCGCACAGGACAAGAGGCCCGGGAGCAATCCCGGGCCTCTTGTCTTTTCTGCACTCCTGTTGACGGGCCTCGGCCTCACTTCGCCGACTGGCACTCGCAGGCGGCATAGCTCTTTGCCGTGGTGTTATCGAGCGAGCAGCGGTACTCCGACCAGAAGAGACCGATTGCCGGAATCCTGCCGCCCGCGTAGTAATTGTGGATGTAGGCATGCGCCGTCGCGGACTGTCCACGATCGTCCTTCGCGAGCCCGTCGAGCAGCGGGGCTAGGCCCTGAGGCGTGTATTCATTTACATGGTAAGTATTGGCGAAATCGTATTCCTCGGACCATCGCGTGTCGAGGCCCGAGCTATTGGACGCCGTGATCACGCGGTAATCCGTGAGCGTGGCGCTGTTCTCGTTGATAGCCGCCAGCGTAAAGGCAGGCGCGTTGCCGTTGACCGGCGAGATGGATGGCACCATCTTGATCGCGATGGGCGTCTGCGCGCCACCGCTGCTGCCGTTGCCGTCCGCGCGCAGCAGTCGCATTTCATCCATATGGGTGTGCGCGAATATCCCTAACCGGATCACATCCCCATATTTCTCGAGCAGATCGATCAGCCGCGTATTGAGCCAGTCGGACAGGAACATTTGCGCGGGTTCGTTATGGCAGACAGCGCGGAACTTCATCATGGTCGCGAAGACATCCACACCCGGCGGAATATGCGCCATCACCCAGATCTTTTCCCCATGCGCACGGGCATCCGCGAGCTGCGCCTCCAGCCACACCAGCTGCTGCAGCGCCGGATGCGGATCGGCGCTCCTGCGGCAGTCCTCGTAATTCACCGAGAAGAACAGGTCGTCGAGCACCAGGATGCGCGTCTTCGGCAGAGGCAGATGCGCGGAGTAATCGCCATCGATGGCGATCTGTTTTTCCGCCTGTGCCCTATCGGCATCCGGCAATCCCGCGCCTAGCACGCGCCCGGCCTCGGCGAGGAAGGCGCTGTTCGCATCCAGCTTGTAGTCGTCGCACACCGCATCATTGTTGCCCAGCGCGATGTAAACCGGCACGCCGGGGAAAGCCGCGCGAATCTGCTCGCTCACAAAGGTGATGGTCTTCTCGACAAAAACGTCGTAAGCGCCATCCGCGGCGTTCGGCATCAGGGTGCGATAGCGGCACTTGAAGTTATGCGAGATGAGATCGCCGCTCACCGTGATGAATTTCGGCGCCGGCTTCTGCGCGCGCATCGCATCGAGACTCGAACGAAACAGCGGGTACGGCGTATCGATACCTCGAATCGGGCAGTTCTCCTGCAGAGAAACAGCATCCTGCGCCTGCGTCTTCGAGAGCGGGCTCGAAAGAATCGCAGCCCACTGGCTTACCGGCGCGCGATCCAGCTGATTCACCCTCGCCGGGTCATGGAACGGGTCGAGATGCACATCGCTCACCAGCAATGCGGGAACGGAGCTATCCGGCGAGCTCTCGGCCCGCGCCCGCAGGCCAGTCACAGAAAGAAGGCAGAAAAATACCAGCAGCCATCGGCAGGAATACAAGTGAAAACGGTGAACCAAGCGTGTCCTTCCTAAGCAAGACTGTCAGGCGCGCGTCGCACGCCGTATTTCAGTTCTGAGTTCAATTCTGCTTGACCGCCGGGGAGTGAAGGGGAAAATAATCGCGCCTTTTCCATCCCGGCCCTCCACGCTCGGCATCCGGGAGCGGTGGCTGTCCTGCGCGGCCGTGCCGTCTCCGGCCTTCAACTCCGGAGTACATCCCCGCACGAGCCGCTGTCATCACAGTGCCAGTCCGAATGTAAGGAGTTCCCCCGTGAAAGCAGCCACCATCATCGGCATTCTGCTCGTCGTGCTCGGCATCGTCGGCTTTGCCGTCGGCGGGATTACCGTCTCCCATCAGAAGAAGGACGTCGATCTGGGTCCGGTGCAGATCTCCCACAAGGAGCACAACACCATGCCCATTCCTCCCATCCTTGCCGGAATTTCGCTCATCGCCGGCGTCGGCCTGATTATCGTAGGTACCCGCAGCAAATAGCTGGCCTGCTCCCGACGCTTTCATCCTGCCCTGATTCTCTTTCCAGATATTTCCTTCCAGATATCTCCTGTTGTGTGCTCTTTTCCCTGCTCCCACTTGCCGGTTGTCTGCGGGTGGGAGCATTCTGTTTTCGCGTGTTGCCCCGCTGCGGCGAGACGTCTGTAAGCTGCCAGTTCCGATCGTCTGTACCCGTCCCCAACCTCCAACCGCATCTCGCGAGGTTCCCATGAACCGCAGAGACTTTCTCACCGGCGCGGCGGCAGGACTCGGCGCAGCCTGCATCTCTCCGAATCTCGGCTCGGCCCTGGAAGTTCCCGCCACGCCGAAGCCTCTCGCGCACGATCGCGTCACCCTCGGCAAAACCGGCATCGTCACCAGCCGCCTGGCCATGGGCACTGGAACCATCGGCTACGGCGGAGGCTCGAACCAGACCCGCATGGGCGCCCTCATCGCGCTGCTGCTAAAGGGATACGGACACGGCCTGAACTTCTTCGATACCGCCGACTCCTACGGCAGCCACCCTGAAGTCGCAGCCGCCCTGCGCCAGATTCCCCGCGACAAGGCCGTCGTGCTCACCAAGTGCGACTCCCGCGATCCGGCCGAGGCAAAAGCCGACATCGACCGCTTTCTGAAAGAGCTCAACACCGACTACATCGACATCCTGCTGATCCACTGCGTCACTGAAGACGACTGGACCACCCGCTATCGCGGCGTGATGAATGTCTTCTCCGAGGCCAAGGCACAGGGCAAGATCCGCGCGCACGGCGTCTCCTGCCACTCCATCTCGGCCTTGCGCGCCGCGGCGGCCTCGCCGTGGGTCGAGGTCGATCTGGTCCGCCTCAACCCCATCGGCGCGGTGATGGACGACCATCCCGACACGGTGACCGATATCGTGCGCCAGATGCGCGCACAGGGCAAAGGCATCATCGGCATGAAGATCCTCGGACAGGGCGCGATGCGCCACCGCCAGGATGAGGCTATCCGCTACGCGCTGCGGCGCGACGTCCTCGACGCCTTCACCATCGGAGCCGAAAACGAGCAGGAGCAGCAGGATCTGATCCAAAGAATTGCTGCCGCGTAAACACGCAGGCGACAGCTCGGCCGGCAAAGACCGATGAGACAATATTTTTGAAATGCCTCTCGGTCGAAGCGTGCCTGTTCGTGTGAAGCGCCGGCGCCCTGTGCTGCGCGTCCTGTTCTCTCTGATTCTCCTGCTGGTGGTGCTGGCAGCGGCGGCTGTACTCGGAGCCGGGTTATGGCTGCGCCACGCGATGACCGCCGCACTCCCGCAGCTCGACGGCTCGCTTCCACTGCCGGGCCTTTCCGAGCCGGTCACCGTTCGCCGCGATCAGCACGGCGTGCCACACATCGACGCCACAAATCTCGACAACCTCTTCGAGGCGCAGGGCTACATCACCGCGCAGGATCGCCTCTGGGAGATGGATATGGCCCGCCGCGTCTCTGCCGGAGAAGCCGCCGAAGTCCTTGGCTCGCGCCTCGTCGACCATGACCGCATGCAGCGCGTGCTGCAGATCCGCCCAACTGCAGAGCGCATCGTCGCCAGCCTCAGCCCGCGCGACCGCCGCTACTTCGAAGACTACGCCCGCGGCGTCAATGCCTTCATTCGCGAAAACGAAGGCCATCTCTCGCCCGAGTTCCGCCTGCTCATGTACTCACCGAAGCCATGGCAGCCGGTCGACTCCGCTCTGGTGATGGTCGGCATGATGCAGATGCTCGATCAGCACTGGGATACGAAGCTCGAACGCGAACGCGTCACCGCGCGCCTCGGACCCACGCTGGCAGCCTCGCTCTACCCCAACGGATCCTGGCGCGATCATCCGCCCACGCAGGTCGAGCCCGACCTCACCGCGCCGAACCAGATCATCCCCGACGTTCCGCTCGATGAAAGCCAGAGCCGAGTCGAAGACCTGCTGCACCTGAAAGACATGGTGGAGGGATCGCGTGCCGCATGCGCCGGCTGCACTCCCGGCTCCAACCAGTGGGTCGTCTCCGGCGCGCTGACCGCATCCGGCAAGCCGCTGCTCTCGAACGACATGCACCTCAACCACCAGATCCCGAACATCTGGTACGAGCTCGACCTCGGCGCTCCCGGGTTTCACGCCGCCGGTGTCAGCATCCCCGGCATGCCGTATATCGTCGCCGGGCACAACGAGCACATCGCCTGGGGATTCACCGCGCTTTACGCCGACATGCAGGACCTCTACGTCGAGCAGGTCAACAACCAGGACCAGTACCGCACGGTTTCGCCGACAGGCGAGGTCAGCTGGCAGCCGCTCGAGCATGACCGCGAGGTCATCCACGTGCGCGGCGGCCGCGATGTCTCGGTCGACGTCGCACGCACCGTCCACGGACCCATCATCACGCCGCTCGTCCCGCACGAGAAGCGCGCCATCGCCCTGCGCTGGAATATCTACGATCCGAAGTGCGGCGGCGATCCGCTCTTCGACCTCGACACCGCCGCCAACTGGGACGACTTCCGCCACGCCATGAGCGGCTGGTACGCGCCTTCGCAGAACGTCGTCTACTCGGACGACCAGGGCCACATCGGCTACCAGGCCGTCGGCAACATCCCCATGCGCCCTGCGGGCATCGCGTCCACCACCATCAGCGATGCCAACCATGAATGGCAGGGCTTCATCCCCTTCGCGCAGCTCCCCATGGCCTTCGATCCGGCAAACGGCATCCTGGCCACGGCCAATGCCCGCATTACGCCCGACGACTACACCATCCCCATCACTGATGGCTGGGCCGATCCCTACCGCAACGAGCGCATCTGGAAGTGGCTTGCCGGGCAGGTAGGCGCGAACCACAAGATGACGCCCGCCGACATGCTCACCCTCCAGACCGACGTCTACTCCGAAGTCGACCAGGAGCTGGCCCAGCGCTTCGCCTATGCCGTCGACCACGCCTCGAAGACCGACAGCCGCCTGCGCGAGGCTGCCGACCTGCTGCGCAGCTGGGATGGCGTCGTCGGCACGGACTCCGCTCCGGCGGCCATCATCGCAGCGGCGAAGAAGTCCTTCTGGCCGATGCTGCTCAAGCCCCGCATCGGCGACGACTGGAAGCTCTACGAATGGTTTGAGAGCGGCTACGCCCTGGAGCAGATGGTCAACCACAAGCCCTCGGAATGGCTGCCGCCAGGTTACGCAAACTGGAACGACTTCCTCGCCGACGTACTGCGTACCGGCATCCACGAGGAGCGTCCCCTCGGCGACCTGAAGAGCTGGAAGTATGGCACGGAGCATCCGGTCGAGGTCACGCATCCGCTCTACAGCATGCTGCCGTGGTTCAAGCACTGGACGGGCACCGGCGAACAGCCACAGTCCGGCGATACGACGACCGTGAAGCAGGTGGGCCACAGCTTCGGCCCCTCGCAGCGCTTCACCATGGACTGGAGCAATCCCGACGCCTCGACCGAGAACATCGTCATGGGCGAAAGCGGTGATCCGCTGAGCCCCTACTACCGCGACCACTGGCCCTATTGGTATGGCGGAAAGACCTTCGCGCTGCCCTTCACCTCCGGCGCAGTCGCCGCGCAGACCACCCACACCCTGCGGTTGACGCCGTGAAGCTCGACTTCTCCGCCTGCCAGTTAACAGCTGGCCGCGCCGCCCGCAGCCGCCGGTCGCTATTCCTCGCATGCGCAGGAATCGCCGTGCTGCCGCTGGCCTGGCACGGCGTCTCCTGTGGGCACGACTTCGACTTCCACCTCGAATCGTGGATCGAGACCGTCCATCACTGGCGTGAGGGTGTCGCCTATCCGCACTGGGCCGCTTCGCCCAACTACGGCGCAGGCGAGCCGCGCTTCGTCTTCTATCCGCCGCTTTCCTGGGCGCTCGGCGCGCTGCTCGGCGCGGTTCTGCCATGGACATGGGTCCCGCTCGCCTTCACCCTCATCGCGCTGGTGGCCATGGGTGTCGCCTGCTTCCGCATGGCGCGCGAATGGATGACGGAGGGCGGAGCGACGCTCGCCGCCTGCCTCTACATCCTCAATCCGTACACGCTCTTCGTCGCCTATGAGCGCACAGCCTACGGCGAGCTACTGGCCGCAGCCTCCATTCCACTGGTCCTGCTCTACGCGCTGCGCAGGAAAGCTGCCGTGCCGGAGCTCTCGCTGGCCATCGCCGCGCTGTGGCTCACCAACGCCCCCGGCGCGGTGATGGGCTGCTACGCCATGGCCCTGCTCGTCGGCTGGATGGCCATCACCGAGCGCCGCTGGGGACTGATCGGCCGTGCCGCCGGTGGATCGGCTCTGGGTCTCGGCCTCGCCAGCTTTTACCTGCTGCCCGCGCTCGTCGAACAGCGCTGGGTCGAGATCTCCCGCGCTATCGGCGACGGCATGCGCGTCGAAGACAGCTTCCTCTTCGGCCATACCGGCGAGCCCTTCCATGACCAGGTGCTGCGCACCGCCTCGTGGATCGCCGTCACCCTGCTCGCGGCCACCATCGCGACTGCAGTCGCAGCGCATCGGGGCCGCCAGCAGCCGAAGCTCCGCAGCGGGCTGCTGCTGCTGGCCGCCGTCATCGCTGTTCTGCTGCTGCCCTTCAGCGATCCCACCTGGCGTCACGTCCCCGAGCTGCAGTTTCTGCAATTCCCCTGGCGCTGGCTGCTGGTGCTCGGCCTGGTCCTGTCGCTTCTGGCTGGATTCGGCATTCGCCAGCAGGCCCGCACCCGTCGCAGCCTCACTCTGCGCGTCGGCGCCATGCTGCTCTTCGCGCTGCTGATGGCCGCTTTCTCCTGGACGCGCTACTGGCAGCCCTGCGACGACGAGGACAACGTCCGCGCCCAGCTCGCCACCTTCGCCGCGCAAGGTTTCGAAGGCACCGACGAATACACGGCCACGGCCGCCGACAACGGTGACATCCAGCAAAACCTGCCCGAGGTCCGCATCCTGCCCGAGGCCACCTCGGACACCGCTGACAGTTCCATCGCCGAAAATCCCGAATGGCATCCAGTCGCGCCTTCGCTGGCCGGAAGCGTGCGCATACATCGGTGGCAAAGCGAGCACAAATCCGTGGTGGTCGATAGCCCTGCGCCGGCTTTCGCAGTCCTGCGACTCATGGATTACCCTGCCTGGAACGTGGTGCTGAATGGCCGGCCCATCACCGAAAGACCCCGTCGTGATGACGGCCTGATGGTCATTCCCATCCCCGCCGGGCGATCCGAAATCGAGGTTCGCTACGGGTTGACCAAAGACATGTGGGGTGGCCGCAGCCTTTCGCTGATCTCCCTCGTCCTTCTGATGGGAGCTGTCCTGCTGCGGATACAGGCAGCCAGAAACTCCGAACAGGTAAAATGAGTCGAATGCAAGTCGAAGTTCAGGTAAAAGAGATTCTCGAATCCGGCGTGGAGCTGACCGATCAGGCACTCGAACGTCTGTTGCCCTCCGGCGACACGGTGCCGTCGTCGATCCACCGCGCCATGCGCCACAGCACCTTTGCCGGCGGCAAGCGCCTGCGTCCCGTCCTCGCGATGGAAGCCGCGCGCATGATCCACAATCGCGGCAAGGGCGGCGGCGAGCTGCCCGCGGGCGTTGCAGATCTCGGCGCGGCGATCGAGATGCTCCACACCTACTCGCTGATCCACGACGATCTGCCGGCGCTCGACAATGACGATCTGCGCCGTGGCAAGCCCACCTGCCATGTCGTTTACGGCGAAGCCATTGCCATCCTCGCCGGCGACGCCCTGCAGACGCTGGCCTTCCAGACGCTCGCACGCCTCGCCAGCCCCGCCCCCGCAACCGTCGAGATCATCAAGCTGGTCAGCGATGCGATCGGCACCGTCGACGGCATGATCGGCGGCCAGGTGCTCGATATCGAAGGCGAGGGCTCGCAGCCCACCGCCGAATCGGTCGACGCCATCCATCGCGCCAAGACCGGCGCGCTCATCCGCGTCAGCGTCGTCTCCGGCGGCGTCTATGGCGGAGCGAACGCGGACGACGTGGCCCGCCTCACCGAGTTCGGACGCAAGGGCGGACTCGCGTTCCAGATCATCGACGACATCCTCGACGTCACCCAGAACTCCGAGCAGCTCGGCAAGACCGCCGGCAAGGATCTGGCCAGCGTGAAAGCCACCTGGCCAGCCGTCTTCGGTCTCGAAGAATCGCGCCGTCAGGCTGACCAGCTGATCGCCGAGGCCTTCGCCGCACTTGAGCCCTACGGCGCGGCAGCCGACGGCCTCAAAGCCGTGGCGCGCTACCTGGTCGAGCGCACACACTGATCCACGAACAGCCTCCTCGCGGAGGCTGTTTTCTTTCGCAGAGAATTATTTGCACGAGGACAGGGCCTGAACATGAGCAACGTTGCGACGACGTTTTCAGCGGATGACATCTACATCGCACTCTGCGATGTGAACGACCCCGAGGTTCCGCTGAATATCGTGGAACTCGGTCTGGTCTATCGTGTCGAGGTAGCCCTGGATACCGAAGCACCCGGCGCAGGCATCCCCGGCGTGCCGCCGCGCTATCGCGCCGAGGTCGACGTGACCATGACCTCAACCGGATGCCCTGCGCACGAGATGATTCTGGAAAAGGTGCGCAACCGGCTGGCAGGCATGCCGCAACTTAGCGACATCCGCGTAACGCTGGTCTGGGAGCCAGCCTGGACCCCACAGCGCATCATCGAAGCAGGCCGCCAGAAGCTGGGGATTTAGCTCAGGGCTCAGATAAAAACATCTGTCATTCCGACCGAAGCGAAGCCCAAAGGGCGAAGCGGAGTGGAGGAACCTGCGGTTCTCGCTCAACACGCGAGAATACAGGTGCCCCATCCAAACTCTTTCCTCAGAAACAACTCTAACCTCGCGACCAGCGGGAGCGCGTGCCGAAGGCGGTTCGCCCTGCACGCAGCAGTCAGCGCATCAGGGTTTCGCGGAACTTCTCGCCCTTCTTCGCCAGATCCTCCACGAAGTCCTCGGCACGGACGAGGAAGTCCTGCCCTGCGCGCAGGTAGCCGGGCACCTTCTCCCAGATCTCGCGCGCCGTCTCCGGGCTCTCGATCACGGCGGCCGCCGCTCCGGCTGCAGCCACAGCCAGCGCAGCCTTGCGCTTGCCGGCAATCAGCAGCCAGGCGCTCGCCACCAGCGATCCGGCCGCGACAGCGCGGCTCCAGGGAAACTCACTCACGACTTCAGGCACTTTGGCATCGATCTTGTAGGGCAGCTTCATCAGGTTCATTCCATTCCCCATAGCCATAACTTTCTAGGATGCAGGCCCCACGCGGGCAGCCTGTCGAAAACGGCATCGGTCTCAATCTTTTAGTCCAGGTCGAAGTCGCGCAGCGGCTTGCCTGTATCGGGTGATTCCTTGGCCTTGCGCAGCGCCTCGGCGAATTTCTTGTCGAGCAGGTCGTTGCTGTTCTTCTGCGCCTCCACCGACTGGCGGAAGAGGCTTTCCTTACGCTCGTTCTGCTCGCGCATGGCCTTTGCCGCCGTCTCGAAGTCTTCGAACGTACGCTTGCGCGGCGCCGGCGTGTGCGCGATCACCGCCCCCGTCGCCGGATCGACCTTCATCATTGAACCGCACTCGGGGCAGGCTACCTCGATCGTAGATTGCTGCTTGCTGCTCATCGCTCGAATGCACTCCTTGCCGCCGCGCTCTTCCGCCCGGCGAATATCCCTCAGTCTATCGCCGCCCGCCGGATCATGTCTCGCAGGGCCTTATCCACAGGGGACGGAATAATTTTCATGACGCCAAGGTTCTGCAACCGCAATCATAGAAGCGCGTCACCCCCAAACACGGACACGAACCAGGAGCGCCATGCCCCTCCCGACCGACGAAAAACTCCTCGCCCTCAGCAACGACCTCATCCAGCAGTTCGACCAGATCTTCGGCCTGCATCCCGGCTTCCGCCCCGCGCACGCCAAGGGCATCCTGCTTACCGGCGCATTTACGCCCGCTGCCGGAGCCTCGGCGCTGACGCGCGCTCCACACATCGCGCGGCCCTCCACACCGGTCACCGTGCGCTTCTCGAACTCCACCGGCCTGCCGCTTATTCCGGACAGCGATCCCAACGCCAACCCGCGCGGCTTCGCCATCCGCTTCAACCTCGCCGAGCACGTCCACACGGACATCGTCAGCCACTCGACCGACGGCTTCCCCACGCACACCGGAGCCGAATTCCTCGAGTTCCTGCGCGCCGTCGTCGCCAGCGATCCGAAGAACCCCGCCGGTTCGCCGCTCGAGGCCTTCCTCGGCAAGCATCCTGAGACGCTCACCTTCATCCAGACGCCCAAGCCCGCGCCGGAAAGCTTCGCCACCGACAACTACTTCGGCGTGACCGCGTTTGAGTTTTTCAATGCCGAGGGCAAGTCGCGCTTCGGTCGCTATCGCATCCTGCCGGGAGCCGGAGTGCACCACCTCACCGAAGAAGAAACGAAGGCGAAGGCCGCCGATTACCACTTTGAGGAGATTGCAGCCCGCGTGAAGCAGGGGCCGATCACCTTCCGGATCGCCGTCCAGTTGGCGAATGAAGGCGATGTGACCGACAACGCCACCATCCACTGGCCCGAAGACCGCGAGATCGTCGAGCTTGGCACGATCACGCTCGATACACTCGTTGCCGACAACGCGGTAGAGCAGCAACGCATCATCTTCGACCCGATTCCGCGTGTCGACGGCATCGAGCCCTCGGCCGATCCCCTGCTCGAACTGCGCGCCGCGATCTACCTCATCAGCGGACGTCGCCGCCGCGCCGCGCCTCCGACTGGGGAAGCGAAGTAGTCAGCGCATCTTGTTGTTCTAAAGAAAAACTGTCATTCCGACCACAGCGAGACGGTCTCACCGTCTCGCGAAGCGGAGATCTGCGACTGGGATGTCAGGACCGCAAGAGTCATGAGCGAAGAAAAGCCCATACCTGATCCCTCTCCCGCGGCGAAGTCAGGATCAGCTTGTGGCCCCGAAACCGCTCCAGCTCGGCCATGAGCTGCGGGCGTTGTCGTTTGCGAAAATCCAGGACATAACGCAGGAATGCAGGATCGAATCTTTCCGGACATCCGGCAGCCATGTCGGGCCGCACCTGCCCTCGTGTCGAGAAAATTCGCCCATGGCTCTCCACAGACAGGTTGTCGTGGAATAGTCCAAAAGAATCGCGGCATCGGCTCTCTCTAGACGCATGCCCAGAGTGCGATGGTAATTGCCATCAATTACCCAGACTTCTTCTGCAAGTACCCGCCGGAGCCGGGCATCGAATTCGGCCGGAGTGGTTTCTACCCAACCCGGTTGCCAGAAAAGCTGATCCAGATGGACGACCGGGAGATTGCCGGCAAACGCAATCTCCCGCGCGAGCGTAGACTTCCCGGCACCAGGGCAGCCAAGAATCAGAAGCCGTGCGACAGGAGGCATGTCGACTTACAAGTAAATCGCCCGATGTCCGGGGCACTCCTGCGCCGCATGCTCCACCAGCTCGGCAGCCAGTTCCATCCCGTATTTCGCCAGAAACACGGCTGCGCCCACCGCGCGCTCCTGGAGATGCTGGTCAGGATAGATCGCGAGATACATCGCATCGACGTGCTTGCGCAGGCTCGCTTCCTTCTGCAGCTGGAAGTTTGCCGCAAGCCGCCGCAGGCGGTTCATCTGGTAGCGCATCTTCGAAGCCGCCACTCCCGCCGACTTGCCCAGCGAGGCGTCGAGCTTCGTCATCCACCCGGTAACCTCGTTCAGCTCCGCATCGAGCGCATTCCCCGCCGCGGCCAGCTTCTGCTTACCTTCGATCGGGATCGCCCGCGCGCCCAGCCGCCCGGCCAGCTCTTCCGGACGCTGATGCAGGATGTCGTCGACGGAGAGCTGATGCTGCTTCATGACGTCCGCAATCGCCGGTTCCACCAGCGTCGCGCTCAGGCGCGGAAGCACAGCCGTGGTGCGGCCAAGAATCTTCTCGTAGAGCACCTGCGACTGCGCGAAGTAGGCAATCTCTGCCGGACCGCCGATATAGGCCGCCGTCGGCAGGATGAAATCCTGAAACACCGGCCGCAACAGCGCATTCGGGCTCAACCGCTCAGGCTCGGCCACGAGGATCGCCAGCAGCTCGGCAGTGGTGTAACTCTTCTTCCCCGCCGTCCACACATCGCCCTCACGGCGCTTCAGCGCCAGGCGCATGCCGTTTTCATCAATCAGGAAAAGCAGGCTGCTGTTTGGCGTCACCAGCACCTGTGCGGCATACCCTTCCGCCTCGAGTTGTTTACCGCGCTCCAGCAGAGCCGTCTCCAGCTCCGCCGCGCGTTCGATGCCCGCACGCAGCACCGGCGCGCCCAGCGCATGGAAGCCTCGCGACGCAGCGTCGATGAGAACAAGACCGGTCCCGGCAAAGATCTTTGTCAGCAGCTTGCCAAAGGCCTCGGCATAGGTTGCATCCGGCGTATACGAGGCCTCGATCGCGTCCAATACATCGGACGGGCCTAACAAGCCCGCAGCCTCTTCGAGCACCGCCGAGATGCCGCTACCCAACTTCACGCCGCCCACCGGCTTCGCCGTCGAGCCTTCTTCGTGCGCCAGCTTCAGCTTGAGCAGCTCATGCTTGGTGGGGAAAGAAACATGGTCGGCCTCGTCGAGGTCATGGTCCTCGGTCGCCATCCAGAAAACCGGCACCGCATTCGCCTCGCGTGCCTTGCGGATGGCCGTCGCTGCCTTCAGCAGCGTAAACAGCGGTCCGCCAAAAAGTGTCACCTGCTGGCCGGTCACGACCGCAGGCGCGCCCTCGCGCAGACGGGCAATATTCGCGAGCGTCTCTGCGCCGGCTCCAAAGCCGCGATTCTGCTCTTCCAGGAGATCGGCAATCCCTGCACGCACAGTGGAGTCCACCGTGACCTGGCGCTTCGCCCAGTCGCGCGACCAGGGCGTCGCCGTGTAATACGGAGCCAATGGCTCACGGTGCTCGGCATATGCGAGGAAAAGCCGGCTGAGCCGGGGAAGGATCGAGATTGGATAACACTCGGTGTGCAAAACTACGGCTCTCCCTCAGTGCTGCTCGTACTTGTTACTGCTCCTGCCTGCGCCCACTTGATTTCGCCGGCTTCAGTCTCTCACGAAGGCGCTTCGCCCCGTCCGCCTCGCCGGCCTCAAAGTTGTTCGCCGCCAACACCTCGGCCAGCGATTCGCGGTTTCGTACCGGCAGCGCGGCTAGTGCTTCCTCGGCCAGCGCGCGATACACTCCCGCAAGGATCGGATGCGCCGCAAGTGCCTGAAGATGCAGATGTATTGTCCCCGCATCCCCTCGCGCGAAGGGCCCGCTGAAGCTCCTCTCCGGCCCGCGCGCGGCCAGATTGTGAACCGTGGGCACCGCCAGCGCCGCAACCCATTGCTTCGCAGTCGCTTCGTCCAGACCCGCCAGCCGCGCCGTCTCCATCGCCGCCGTCAGCGCCGCAACGATCAGCGGTGAAGCCATCGTGCCTGCCGCGTGGTACAGCGCCTTCTTCTTTCCGTCCACGCGAAAAGGCCGGCCACCGATCTTCTTCACGAGCCTTTCGAGCCTGCCCCGCGTGGATGCGCCTGCTGTCTCGATCCCGAACAGCACGCCTTCGAGCGGTACCACGTCGCGCGTGGGAAACGTCATCACCGGATGCACCGATGCCACCTGCGCACCGGCCTTCCGGGCTGGCTCCAGGACCTCTGAGGTCAACGCGCCGCTCGAATGCACAACGATCTGGCCTGAGAAATCTTTGCCAGAAAAATCCTGCCTTCGCCGAACCAGCTCCTCCGCCGTTTCGCGGATCGCCCCATCCGGCACGCACAGCCATATCACCCGCGCGTCGAGCTTCGCCCGGCGCATCGACACCACACGCCCCTTCACTGCGCGCCGTCCGACGACCTCGGCAACCGGCACACCGGCGCCGCGCAGTGCCGCGTCCAGCGAGGTGCCCCAGTTGCCGGGTCCCACCACCGTGACGTCGATCGCCATTTCCCGTAAATGCCCTGCCATCCACAGGATGGTACCGTAAGAACGGAATCATCCAACGAACGCAGGAGTGAGCAGATGGCGACGAAAAAGAAGGCCGCGAAGCCAGCCGAGACCGTAACCACCGTAAAGGGCAGCCTCAAGCTGAAGTCGGGCAAGCCCGCCGAGGTCACCTCCTCCAAGGTCGCTTATGAAGGACCCCTCTTCAACGTTCTCAAGGAGCAGGTCAAGGAGCCGGGCCTCGAAACCGGCATTGGTTCGGTCGAGCGCGACATCATCCGCCACAACGGCTCGGTCGTGATCCTCGCAGTCGATGAATCGAAGAGCAAAAAAGACCCCTACGTCGTTGTCGAGCGCCAGTATCGCCACGCCGCCGGACAGTTCCTCTATGAGCTGCCTGCCGGCAAGGTGGACGCGGGGGAAGAACGCCTCGCCGCAGCCAAGCGTGAGCTGATCGAAGAGACTGGCTTCCGTGCGAAGAAGTGGACCAAGCTCTCACGCTACTACGCCAGCCCCGGTTTCCTCGGCGAGTGGATGCAGGTCTATCTCGCCGAAGGCCTGACCCTTGGCGACGCCACCCCCGAGGCCGATGAGCGCATTCAACTCTTCCTCGTTCCCCTGTCCGAGCTGCTGCGCCTGATCGAAGGCGGCAAGATCGAGGACGGCAAGACGATTCTTTCCGTGCTCCTGTATGCCCGAATGAAGCAGGCTCGAAAGAAAGCTTGAGCGCACGAAAGCGATCTCACGCATTTACAAAGAGTTAGAGGTTTTCCCCGTATACGGCTGAGCAATCGGCGGTTTCGGGGAAAACCAAAGAGCGAAGAGTTGCGTCTTTATGAATCAAGCAGGTTGGCGACTCCCCAACCGGAATCTGCTTTTCAGGAAGGGCAATAGCTCGTGGCTCAATACAAGGGTAAGGTCAAGTGGTTCAACAATGCGAAGGGTTACGGCTTCATCGGACGGGATGACGGCCCGGATGTCTTCGTGCACTACAGTGCGATCCAGATCGACGGCTACAAGAGCCTGAAGGAAGGCGATGAGGTCGAATTCGATATCGTGCAGGGGCAGAAAGGTCCGCAGGCGGACCAGGTCACTCGCACCGAGCAGATCGCGTAGAACCATCACGGGCGAATAAGGTCCGCGGACATCGCGCGACATCGCCAACCGAGCAATCCTCAGCGTACGTGGAAGTCATCCTCTGATTGCTGACCGGCCCCATTGCGGTCTTCCCGTCGCGATTCTCAAAAGAAATGACCCCGACCTCGAGCGGGGCTTTCTTTTTGAAATCCTCCCTGCCCCTCCCCGATACATTCCAATGCTTCCTTCGGAGCTGAGCCCGCTCAGCTCCGACCGTCTCATTCATGCCCGATAATGGCAAGGACTCTAGCTGTGTGCAGGAGTCCTATCGCTTATGGATAATCGCTCGATCGCCCAGCTCCTCTCTGAGACCGCCGACCTGCTCGAAATTAGCAGCGGCGATCCCTTCCGCATCCGCTCCTATCGCCGCGCCGCCGAGGCCGTCGAGTCGACGACTATCCAGATCAGCGCCATCGCCGGAGACGCGAAGAAGCTTCAGGAGATCCCCGGCATCGGCAAAGGCATGGCCGCGAACCTGCAGGAGATCGAGAAGGCCGGCACGCTTCCCCTGCGCGAAGAGCTGCTCCAGAAATACCGCCCCACCATGCTCGAACTGCTGAAACTCCCCGGCATGGGTCCGAAGACGGTCGCGCTCTTCTGGGAGGCGCTGCAGATCTCGTCCGTTGACGATCTCGAAGCCGCCATCGCCGCAGGCAAGCTCAAGAACCTGCCGCGCTTCGGCGAGAAGCAGATCGAAAAGCTGCGCAAGGGTATCGAGGACTACAAGAAAAACAGCGGCCGCTTCCTGATCGATACCGGCGAGGAAGCCGCGGAGAAGCTCATCGCCTATCTCCGCGAATTCCCCGGTCTCACCACCATCCAGCCCGCGGGCTCATTGCGCCGCGGCCGCGAGACCGTCGGCGATCTCGACATCCTCGTGACCGGACCGGCCTGCGCCGAGGACAAGGTGCAGGCGGCCGTCGATTACACCGCCGCCTATCCGCCCATCTCGAACCTCATCGCCAAGGGCCAGAACAAGGTCAGCTTCAACCTCCGCAGCGGCCTGCAGGTGGACGTGCGCCTGCTGCCCGAAGGCTCCTACGGCGCGGCGCTCCAGTATTTCTCCGGCTCGAAGATGCACAATGTCACCATCCGCCAGCGCGCGCTCAAGCGCGGCTACACACTGAGCGAGTACGCGCTCGCAAAGGTCGAGGATGGCTCGTTCGTCGCCGGAGCGACCGAGGAAGAAATCTACGCCGCGCTTGGCCTCGCCTGGATTCCGCCCGAGCTGCGAGAGAACAACGGCGAGATCGAGGCCGCCGAAAAAGGCACGCTGCCCACACTCATCGAGCAGTCGGATATCCGCGGTGACGTGCACATGCACACCAACGCGACCGACGGCCGCAACACCATCCGCGAGATGGCCGAGGCCGCGCTGGCCCGCGGCTACGCCTACATCGCCATCACCGACCACTCGAAAAACCTGGCCATGACCAACGGCCTCGATGACGCGCGTGCCCTCGAGCATATTCGCCGCATCCGCGAGGTCGACGCCGAGATGGAAGGCCGCATCCGCGTCTTCCCCGGCATCGAAGTCGACATCCTCGGCGACGGCGAGATCGATCTTGCCGATGAAACGCTGGCGCAGATGGATGTGGTCATCGCCAGCGTCCACACGCTCTTCAATCAGCCGCGCGAGCAGATGACCGAGCGCGTGCTGCGCGCCATCGAGAACCCGTATGTGCGCATCCTCGGCCATCCCACCGGACGCCTGCTGCTGCGCCGCGAGCCCTTCGAGATCGACCTGCCCACGGTCCTGCGTCGCGCCGCGGAGCTCGGCGTCGCCGTGGAGCATAACGCCTATCCCGACCGCCTCGACCTGAGCGACCGCGATTTGCGCCTGGCGAAGGAACTGGGCTGCAAAATCAGCGTGAACACCGACTCCCACCACACCAGCCACATGGAGAAGATGCGCTACGGCATCCGTCAGCTCCGCCGTGCATGGCTCACAAAGGACGATGTGCTGAATACGCTCCCGGCAGACGCGTTCCTTGCGGCACTCCGCCCACGCCCGTAAACCCAAAATGTGGGTGTCCCATCCAAGCTCTGCTTGGGTGGGAAGATACGAACTCTGGTCTACTCCTCCGGCGGCGTAACTACCTTCAGCACCGGGGCATTGACCGTCGAAGTCACGACTTTCGGCGTCACCACAATGTTGTCGGGAGCAGGCGGCACGCTCCCGATCGCCGGCGGCTCGGTGCGCGGCGGCTTGTCGCCGGCCAGGCGGATGTTCACCAGCTTATTCACCGCGTCGAACCAGAACGGAGCACCCAGTGAGACTGCGATTCCCGTCAGCCCCCAGCCAGCCAGATTGAGCACCCATCCCCACAGGATGCCGAGACGTATCTTCCATCGCGCCTCATGCGTGAAGACATCTCCGACGTGCTCCCAATAGGCGCCGGTGTGGTGATATCCGACGGGGATGTAGCTCTCGAGCGTCCCGGTCAGATCCCGGCGCGCCTGCTGATAGTCCTGCTCGCTGCATCCCCCGGCGTCCTTGCAGCTGTACATCTGCGCAGTCGTCGTAAGCACGGTGCGCGCATCTTCCGAGCTCCATAGATCTTTCGTAATGGAAAAGAGGTTGGCATTGCACAACACCGCCAGCGCCATGCCGATGTAGAGCAGCACGGTCTGCGTGTTCTGCTTGTAAAGCCCGTTGATGCGGTCCATCGTGCCGTCATACCACTGCTCGAGCGCCAGCGTCGAGGCGCTCACATGCTGCTCGGTCCCGGCCAGCACCGCTTCCAGACGCCGCTTCAGGTCGCGGTTCTCGATCTTTGCGACAAGGCTCCGCACCGGCGCGCCGCACATCTCGTGCTTCTCGCAAAGAACAGCCACCAGCACGCGGCTGAACAGCGCAGCGGGGATGTATGTGGGACGTGCGCCTGCGGCAGCAGCATCGTCTTCTCCGGGCTGCAACGCCTTCGCCTTCGGCGCGTCGTCCTTCTTCTTGCGGGATACCTTCCCGGTGTGCAGCGCTACCGTCACCTTCGGCGTCGAAAAGGAAATTGTCCGGATCAACGGATGCTGGAAGAAGTCGTGAGCGATCTCGCCGCCCAGCATGCTTTCGATGGCACTCACCAGTGAGGCCGCACGCCGCGCTGTAAACCAGGCCCACACCTCCTGCAGATGCGAAGCGATGATGCTCAACAGCAGGCATACCACGGCAATGCCGATTGCCACTCCCAGGACCCGTTCCATCCCCACTCCCTATCCGTCGACTACAGCTTTACGTTCGGCGCCAGCCCCTTCTCCAGCAGCTCCGCAACCTTACCCTTCTCAAAGAGCGAGATCGCATCGATCACCCCTCCGAGCAATTCCGCTGCCGGAGCGCCGTGAAGCAGCGGCCCCTTGATGGCGCGCAGCCGCTCCATCGCCAGCCCCGCAATGGTGTGCACATCGTCCCGGCTGATCTGCCCGCGCTGCGGCCGTTCGAGTTCCTGCGCCGCCGTCCCCACGAGCGGAATGATGGACAGCCACTTCACCGCTTCCGGATCGTTCTTCGCTCTCACCGGGTCCGCCTCGGGCGGCGCAGCTCCGGCGAAGTTGGACCGCACCGCACCAGCATACTTCCCTGCCGCCACAAGACCAGCCGCAATCACCGGATTTGTCTCCGGCAACCGGAAATGCACATCGAGAAATCGCTGGCAGTTGTATCTTCCTAACAAAAAATCATGCGCCCGGAAGCTACGCTCCATGAAGCCGCCGAAGGCGCTCAGCGTGCCGCACTGCAGCGCATCCTGATCTTCCTGTCCCTTGTCTTCCTGTCCAAGCTTTTTTTCTCCAGGGTCGGACGGCGCAATCACAAAGCGGCTGAAGGCCCTGCCGCTGGTGAGCACCGAGAGCGACTCGCCCAGGAAGCGCGACTGCGACATCACCACGGTGAACAGCCGCCCCAGCATGCCGAAGAGCGTAAGCGGAGGCGGCTCGAAGAATCCCTCATCGAACCGCTCCCGCGTAGGAAATGGCGCCACCGTCAGCACCGCCGCGTTGGCCTTCTCCGGACTGCGAGGGTTCGAAGTCACACAGTCGATCGTCTCCGCCTGCGGATTGCGCGAGGCCAGGTAATCGTGCGAAAGCTCGAACGGATCGTTATCCGTTACGCCGCCGTCGATGTTGAAGGTGTCGACCGTCGTCGGGGGCGGCTGGGGAAGATCCGGCAAAGGCAACGGCACAGGCGCCTTCGCGCCCACCGGAAACCAGAGCGGCGTCCGGTAATCGCTCACCCGGCGTGTCAGTTTTCGCGGAGCGAGAAACATCGGAAACGCGCCGGTGGCCTTCGCCGCCGTCTGAAGAAAGCTCCAGCTCGCCGTATCGCCCGCGTTGTCCACCGGCAGCGGATAGGCATCGGCGCCCGTGGGTGCAATCGCGCCTCGCACCACCTCGAAGCGCACGCGATCGCCGTAGTACGTGGTGAATTCGTTCACCGATCCGTTTGCGTCGCCATAAAGCGGATACGTCATGCCGCGCACATTCGTCGTCGTGAGAAAGAGCGTCAGGTCATCGGCCACATATGGACGCGCGATGCCCGGCCCGCGCGGCACCAGTGCCTCTGCCGCAATCTGGTCGATGATTGTCGAGTCCAGCAGAGAAGCCAGCGGCTCGCCCTCTTTCAGGTCATCCTTCGCCAGCAGCTTGCGGATGTCGATCTGGTTGACCCACGCCTCGTAGAAGACATTGTTGGTGCCGGTCTTCGTCGTATCCGTGATGTGGTCGAAGCTGGAGTGCAGCATCACCGACGAAATAGCCGCGCACATGCCGCCTGCCGAGGCTCCGGAGAAGCAGTCGAGGATCACGTCATGCAGCGGCGCCACGCCTTCAAATTCCTCCGGAGCATTCTCATCGGCCAGATGTGCCCGGAATGCTTCCTTCTGCGCCTGCCACTGCTCGAGCGCTTCGATCAGAAAATCGAGTACCCCGGCCGTGTACGCGCCCGCCGAGACCGCTCCGGCCATGTTGATGCCAATATGAAATGCGTCTTTCTGCCAGGAAGCAGACGTGCGTTCTCCAGACATGAGTTCTCCATTCGCGGGACATGCGCATACGCGGACAGCCGTGATCCCCGGCAGCGGCGCGAGCGAGAGAGCAGGAGGGTGGGAATCGGTGGCAGTATCCACTCCGGTCCGGCGATATGTCGAGAAGATTCGTAACGGAACGAGGCTGATTTACAGCACGGCCGTAACGCACTCGTCACACGATAAAATCCTCGTGTACTCGAAAGGCATCCTGCATGGCAGCAGACTCAAGCACCGGCCGTTCCCTGCTCATCGTCCTCGTTGCGTTCGCCGTTGTCTCACTGGCCATCGCAGCCTATGCCTTCTATGGCCGCAAAGCTCCGGCCAGCGCGGGCGAGGTGCTCAGCGTCCGCCTTTACCCGATTCACCGCAATCTCGCCACGCCGGGCTCAGTCAACGGACTGGGCGGCCAGGCCGAGGAATTCGACGAGATGCTGGTCTTCGCCAACGTCCGCATCGAGAACCGCTCGCAGGAGCCGCTCCTCCTGCAGGACATGTGGTCCACGGTCGAACTGCCGGACAACGTGGAGCGGAGCACCGACGTTTCGCAATCCGATTTCGACAAGGTCTTCGTGGCCTATCCCGCCACCCAGGTCGCCCGCAAAGCGCCCCTGCGGCGCGACGTCGCCATCCCGCCCGGCCAGCAGCAGGAGGGGTTGATGATCTTCCACTACGAGCTTTCGCGCGCCACTTGGGACTCGCGCAAATCCATGCACATCGTCATCAGCTTCCAGAACCAGAACGATCTGCTCCTTACCGTTCCACCTGAGGTGTTCTCGGCCTATTCGCACTAAAAGAAGGCGCTTCCGCCGATTTCAGGCCGCGTCGTCATTTCGATACTTTTTCCTGTCATCGGCCCCCGATACAATCGGCGCATGCCCATTCTCAAAGTCATTCTCCTGGCCATCGTCCAGGGCCTTGCCGAACTACTGCCAGTGTCCAGCTCCGCCCACGTCGTGGTTGCCGAGAAGCTCATGGGCCTCGATCCGTCCTCGCCGCAGATGACCCTGCTGCTGGTCATGCTGCACACCGGCACCATGTTCGCCGTCATCGTCTACTTCTGGAAGCAGTGGAAGGACGCCTACTTCACCAGCGCGGAGAATTTCAAGCGTTTCCTGGTCAACATGATCTGGGCGACCGTCCTGACCGGCGCCGTTGGCTACCCGCTGAAGAAGGTCATCGAGAAGGTCATGTTCCACGGCGCGGAGAAGGCGGAACTGGAGCTTCTCTTCTCGCGTCTGGACCTGATCGCCTACGCACTCTTCGCGGCCGGTCTGCTGATTCTGTTCGCGGGCCTGCGTGAGCGCGGCAAAGAGGAGTTCGCCGAGTACCGCACGAACTTCGGGCGCTCCAGCGACGAAATCACCCTCGGCCAGGCCGGCATTATGGGAGCAGTACAGGGACTGGCTCTGCCCTTCCGCGGCTTTTCACGCTCCGGCACGACCATCTCCGCTGGCCTGCTGGTGGGCGCCAGCCGTGAACGCGCCGACCGCTTCAGCTTTGCGATGGCCGTCGTTCTGACCCCTGCCGTCATCGCGGCCGAAGCGCATCGCCTGCTTAAGGCCGCTCATGAAGCAAGCGCAACCGGCGCGCCGATCGACCTGCACGCCAGCCTCACCTCCAGCCTCATCGGCATGGTGCTCAGCTTCTTCGCCGGACTGGCCGCACTGAAGTGGCTCAGCGCCTGGCTCGAAGGCGGCAAGTGGTATCTCTTCGGCATCTACTGCCTCATCGCCTCGGTGGTAGTGTTCCTGCTCCACCATCACGGCTACTAGAAACAAACAGGGCAATGAAAGAGGGGCGCGGCCATTCTTATGGCCGC
>NZ_JASGFD010000047.1:0-38946 GCF_047605705.1 Silvibacterium sp.
GTTGAACGAGGTCACCGTTGCCGTGAAGATGACCGAGTCACCCGAGACCGACGGATTCTCACTGGAGGCGAGTACCGTTGTCGTGGACTGCTGGATCGTCTCCGTGAATTCGGCCGAAGTGCTGGTACCGTGCACTCCATCACTGTTGTAGATCGCCGTCAGCTGATGCGCCCCTACGGTCAGGGCAGTCGTCGAGAGTGTAGCCGTCCCGCTCAGGCCGGAAGAGGCCAGCGTTGCTTTGCCGATCGTCGCGCTGCCGTCCATGAAGGTGACCGATCCGCTGAGCGTCCCCGTGCCGGTCGTCACCGTCGCGCTCAGGACAACCGAGGCGCCGTAAAGTGCAGGGTTCGGGGTGGCGCTCAGTGTGGTTGTCGTCGAGGTCAGCTCATCCGATTCCCCTTCGACCTCGATATCGAGAGGGGCGTTCGCGGGGTTTCCAGTCAGAGAAATGTTGCCTACTACGGGATTGCCGACCTGCGTCGGCGCGAACTCCGCACCCACGATGCAGGATGCGTCCGAAAGCAGCGAAGTCGAGATGCTGCAGGTGGTCGACGAGGCGTCGACTGCTGCATTGGAGTCCGGCGCGATTCCCGTAAAGCTCAGCTTCGCATTGCCGTCATTCTCGATCGTCTGCAACTGCGGCGAGGTCACCTGGTCTTCGCGTATCTCCGGGGTGAAAGTCAGGATTGCGAGATTACTCTGCACCTCGCGGATGCGATGGTCGAAGTAATCCGCGATGTACAGATTGCCCAGTGCATCGAGGAAAAGCCCCTGCGGTCCATAAAGTCCCGCCGAGGTGGCAATCCCACCATCTCCCTCATATTTGCCCGTACCGTTGCCGGCAATGGTTGTCACGATGCCGCCGGTGCTGATCTTGCGTACACGGTTGTTCTGCGTATCCGCGACGTAGAGGTTTCCGGCCACGTCGAACACCAGCCCGGAGGGCGCGTAGAAACTGGCGCTCGTCGCCAGACCGCTGTCTCCGTTATAGCCGGCACTGCCGTTGCCCGCATACGTCGCGATCGTACCGGCATAGGTGCCCGACGCATACACGACGCGCACCCGGTTATTTCCCGTATCTGCGATGTAGAGGTTGCCTGCGCTGTCCAGCGTCACGGCATAGGGGGCATTCAGTTCAGCGAGCACCGCCGTGCCGCCATCGCCGGAGTAGCTGCCCACGCCCGGCGAAACGGTTGTGCCGTTGCCCGCCACGGTGGTGATGTCCTGCGTCGTCGCGGTCACCTTTCGAATCCGCTGGTTCTTTGTATCGGCGATATAGAGATCGCCGTTCGGGGCTACCGTCACGCCATACGGCGTATCCAGCAGCGCGCTCGTGGCTGCGCCGCCGTCGCCGCTGAAGCCGGCGGAGCTCGTCGAGGAGCTCGCAGGCTGCTGGTTCACGACCGAGGTGATCACACCCGTAAAGGCGTCGATCCGCCGGATCGCATTGTTCCCCGTATCGGCGATGAAGAGATTGCCTGCGCCATCGATCGCAATGCCCTGCGGATTGCTCAGCGTCGCATCGATTGCCGCGCCGCCATCGCCGGAATAGGCGGGCTGCCCGGTGGTATTGCAGATGGTCGTAATCTCCCCTGCATTCGTTCCGGTCGCAAAGACTTCGCGTATCCGGTTGTGCGCGGAGTCGGCGATGAACAGGTCGCCCGCGCCGTCCACAACCACGCCGGCGGGCAGATTCAGGTCGCCGCTGGTCGCCGGATCGCCGTCGCCCAGGCCGGTCCACTCGCCGCTGCCTGCCACCGTCGTGATCGTACCCGGGACCATGACGCCCAGAGCGCCGGCACCGGTGCCGGAGAGGTAGGTAATGCCAAGGACGTTATTCGAGCTGTCGAGCAGGACCACCGCGCCGTTGCGCACACCCGGGTACTTCGGGTCGAAGATCACCGACACCGTACAGGTGTTCTTCGGAGTGATCAAGGTGCTGATACAGCTGTCCCCACCCGACGTGAAGTCGAGATTGGGCTGCCCCATCGTCAGAACTTTCACGCTGTGTACGGTACCGGCGACCGTTGCTGTCATCAGCAACTGGATGGTGGAAGGGGTACCGACGTTCTGCGCGTTTGAGAACGTGAAGGAGTTCTGCGCTTCGCTCGAAAGCGCACAGCCCGTCAGAACGACCAACAGCGCCGCGAAGCGCGCAACCTGCACGGAGCAGAGGCTCCGGAGGACAGAAGGATGGAACCGCTCCCAAACGGAGAGCGCCAAGGCCCGAAAAGCACGACAAGACATAGAAATCCTGATCCAACAAGCTGGCACGGCACGGCTGGCTGCCCCTTCATCGGCGGAGGCGCGCGGCCTTTTTGTCACTACATCGAAAGAACGGAGGGGATGGACTTGCGAGTCGCCAGAACCGTTCGCGGTCTTTGCCGGCATGTTTGTCCTCTGGACAGACACATCGGCAAAGCGTTGCAAAACTGGACGCTCTAGGGGAGGAGCAACTCCAAAGTAACACGCATGAATCGTTCCGATGTAACTCTTTTGGGTTACCCTTTGACGATTTTGATAGCGCTTGCGGGCTGATCAAAACAGTCGCGTTTCATATTGCGGGATTTAGAAGCAGCATCTCCGCCCCGGCAGCGGCGCATCCCTGTTGATAGATCCGGACGCATTCGGGAAAGAGGTTACTGCCGTGAATATCCTGGTCTTCAACCCTGGCGGTCATTCACTCAAAGTCGAACTCATCTGCGCCGGCGAGCATCAGGCTCGCGCCTCGGAAGGCACCAAACTGCTCAGCCTGAGTATCGAAGGCATCGGCAGCGAGCACACGACCCTCGCGCGCTTTCACGGCAAGAAAGTAGTCGAGAGCACTCCCATCCAGGCGGCCGATCTCGAGCAGGCTGTCCAGCACATCTTCTCGCTTATCGAAGAGCACGCCACGGATAAGCTTCCACGTCTTGAAGAGATCGAAGCGGTAGGCCTGCGCGTGGTTCACGGCGGTCCGCATCTGGTGAAGCCGGTCATCGTCGATGCCGAGGTCGAGCACGAAATCGAGGCGCAGGAGAAGCTCGCGCCGCTGCACAACAAGAGCTCCATTGAGGTCCTGGGCCCGATTCGCAGCCGCCTGCGGAACGTGCCGATCGTCGCGGTCTTCGATTCCGCTTTCCACCATGACCTCCCGGAGTATGCCGCCCTCTATCCACTTCCACTCGAACTCTCGCGAAAGCACGGCATTCGCCGCTATGGTTTCCACGGCATATCGCATTCGTGGATGCTCCATCGCTATGCGGAACTCACCGGACGTGCGCCCGAAGACTGCAACCTCGTCACGATGCATCTCGAAAGCGGCTGCTCCGTCACCGCGATCCACAAGGGCCGCTCCATCGACAACACCATGGGCCTCACCCCGCTGGAGGGCCTGATGATGGGAACACGGTGCGGCGATATCGATCCGGCCATCCTTCCCTTCCTCGTGCGCGAAGAGCAGCTCTCCCTCGATGAGGTGATGGAGATCCTCAACCACAAGTCCGGTCTGCAGGGCGTCTCCGGATCCTCACTCGATACCCGCGTCCTGATGCAGCACTATTACGAGGACCCCAGAGCGCGCCTGGCGATGGACATGTTCTGTTACCGGGTGCGTAAGGCAGTCGGCGCGCACCTCGCAGCGCTGGGCGAGGCAGATGCCGTTGTCTTTGGCGGAGGCATTGCGGAAAATACGCCGCTGCTTCGTACGCGCGTCGCGGACGGACTCCGGCCGTCTGGATTCGTCCTCGATGAGCTGGCAAATCACACGCTCATCGACCTCGAAGGACGTGTCGCCGGGGAAGGCTCATCACTCGATGCCTGGGTGATCCCCGTGGAAGAAGGGCTGGAAATCGCCCACGCAGTCGTGGCTGCTGTAGCGGTTCCCTCGGTCCATACCGAAGGGGCCATACCGCATGCTTAGCCGTCACAACTTAGGGAATTACATCCGGAAACGGCTTCACCGGAGGCTGCTCGTTCGGCTGCAACAGCTTTGCCGTGGGCTCTGAAGGATGGAGACCGTGCAGCGTGTCGACAGAATGCCCTTCTTTGCGCACACGTGTCGCGTTGCCTTTTTCATTCAGGCTGATCGTCCAGATTTTGTAGGAATGCGATCCATCCGGCTGCGCAAAACCGATCGCGCGTTTGTCGCGAACCAGGTCCACTTGCAACTGCGGTCCAGGCGTGAGGATATTCGCGTGATCTCCGTTCTGAGACATCGCCACCTGCTGGCCACTTACGTCCGCATAGCAGGCACCCAGCGTGAGCCACGAAGTCTCCACACCCACCGTCTGTGGAGAGACAAGACCATTGAACAGAGTGTAGGTCTCGGGGCTCTCATACGAGGGTGTGAAATTCAGGGTGCTGTGATGCACCGCCGCTACCACGCGCACCGGATCACCGTTGCGTGGTACCACCGCGGCAAACGCAGACTCCGAACCATCGGGATGCTGCTGTTGATAACGCAACAGCAGCGCGCCTGCGATCAACGGGCACCCGCTCTCCTGCACGCTCCATGCTCCGGCACCGGAGACATCCTTCGCATCGAGGTTGTAACCGTGGATCGCCGCCGCTCGGATCAGGTCCTTCTGACGGGAATGCCATAGCGCCTGATCTTCCGGCGCCATCGTATCGGCCGCGCGATACGGCAAAACGAAAGGCCCCCTCGTGCCGGCAGTCTGGCTTGGCTCCTGCGCCACGGCTGGCGTCACCGCCATCAATGCCATGGCTCCGATCCCGAGTAGCGCGTGCCTCATTGGACTTCACTCTATCATCGCGAAAAAAGAAGACGGGCAGCCGATTGGCTGCCCGTCTTCCCGCTGCAGGTTTTGAGGTTTACATGCCGGAAGTGTGACGCGCGGTGCGATGCACCGGAGCCTTCGCCGTCGGCTTCTCTTCGCCGTCCTTCAGGATGATCATCGACGGGCTCTTCGTGAACGAATCGAAGGTGCCGATCAGCGTGACGTTCGATCCCACTGCGGGAACCGTCTTCAGGGGCTCCTTCATGTTGATCGTGAAGTCGGCCTTCTGCGACTGCTTCGCATCGTCGGAGACAGCCAGCTGCACCGAATCCGCGGTCGCCTGGATCACGACACCCGGAATCTGCGAGGTCTGACCCTTCAGGGCATCCCACACCTTGTTCGCGTCTTCGTCGCTGCCATTGGCCAGGATGTATTCCTGATCGGCAAGCGCCAGCTTCGAGACATCCGGCGTAGCTACGATCGCCTTATGAGCCAGGTCGGCGGGCGACGGCGGCGGCGGAGCGGCAACCGGCTTGTAGGAGTCGGGCGGGAAGACGTTGTCGTGGGCCAGCTGCTTGATGGCGTCGAAGCCTTCCAGCGTGTTCTGGCAGTTCGCATCGTCCTGGGCGCAGTGGTACTTCTTATACCAGTACTCGGCTGCCTTCTCGGCATTGGTCTTGTAAGGATCCGGCAGGTACTGCGCAGCGCGGGTCAGGAACCAGATGCCGTTGACGAGATCCTTCGGATCTTCTTGGATGTAGGCGTTGCCGAGGTAGTAGGTGTCGGCAAGCAGGGGCTGCTGCGTGGTGGCGGCAGGATCCTTCACGGCCTTCAGCTCGTTCGTGTAGGCCTCGATGGCGTCCTTGTAGTCCTTCTTGGCGACATCGTCTGCGGCTTCGGTGCTGTAGAAGATCGGCGTCGAAACGTCCTTGAGCTTCTGGTAGTCGGCATCGCTCATGCTGGCCGGCTTGGTTGCCGTAAGGCCCTTCGCAGCATCCGCGGCAGCCTGGTCAAGCTTCGCCTGGTCACCGGCAGCCTGGGCCTTCTCGATATAAACCACGAAGGTCAGAGCGGCGAGGTTGGTCGGATCATCCTGGAGCAGGCGCTTCGAAGCGTCGAAGGTCTTCGCCTGGTCGCCGGTGGCCTGGTAGGCATGCACCAGCTGCTCGAGCATGTCCCGCTTTACCACGGTGTTCGGATACTGCTGCAGGAAGGCTTCGATCGCCGCTGCCTTAGCCGCGGGAGCCGACTGCCCCATCGCATTCGTATAAGCGTTGTATTCGGCTGGATCCTTGATGGTGATCGAGCTGGACTGGGACCCTGCTGCATCCTGTGCCAGCGCAACCGGCGTGGCGCTCATGGTGCAGAGGGTGCTGGTGGCAAACGCCAGCAAGGATGCAAAAACGACCTTCTTCATTCAACGCTCCTAAGGAATTTCCTTATCTAATGCATTCGCGAGTGCGAGCCAAGTGCGGATAAACGCGAGACCTGTCCGGACCAGACGGAATCCCGTCAATGCCATGAAATCTACACTACAGCCACGTGGCTGGATTATAGAAATCACATCCTTTCCGTGACAAGTAAGAGTTTTCCAGCAAACTCATCTTTCGTCCTCTCACTCATCCCGGCACAGACACCGCAAAAACCGCATCTTCCCGCATCCGCTCCGGCCTGGCAGAGCTCACTTTCGCCGGCTTCGCAGCGCCGGTTTCCAGCGCTGCCTCAACTCTTTGCAGGATTTTTACAGCCCAACCCGTTTTGCAATACGCACCGTGAGATGCTGTGCCCGCTGGAATCGTTTACCTCGCAGTCTTGAAGCCCCGCTCGCAATCCCTACATCTCATTTCACAGACACCATGACAGCCCCCAATTGTTCCCAGAATCCTCGCCCACTCGAAGACCAGGTCGCCATTGTGACCGGAGCCGGCCGCGGCATCGGCGCGGCCATCAGCCGCCGGCTCGCTGCTCTTGGAGCCACGGTGCTCCTCACCGCCCGCACCACCGAACAGCTGGAAGAACTTGCAGAAGAAATTCGTGCCACGGGCGGAAAAGCTGAGGCCCATGCCCTCGACCTGCGCTCCGAGGAGTCCATCTCTGCCCTGGCCCGGACCGTAAAGGAGCACCATGGCCGGGCGGACATCGTCATCAACAACGCCGGAATTGGCTCTCTCGGACGCCCCCTCCACGAAATGTCCCCGGAGGACTGGGACGACCTGATGGCCACCAACCTGCGCGGTCCCTACCTGACGATCCGCGCCTTCGCCCCGCTCATGATCGCTGCGCGCCGGGGACACATCATCAATCTCTCGTCCCTCGCCGGACATAACCCTCTCAAGAACGGCGCCGCCTACTCTGCCTCGAAATGGGGCCTCAACGGCCTCACTTACTCGGTCGCCGAGGAGCTGAAGGAGCATGGCGTTCGCGTCTCGGCCGTCGCGCCCGGATCGGTAAACACGACCTTCGGCCATGCGGAGGACGGCTCTTGGAAGATCCAGCCAGAGGACATCGTCGCCGCCGTTGAGCTCATCGTCACCCAGTCCGCCACCTCGTTCATCAGCGAGATCAAGGTCCGTCCCCTGCAGAAGAAATCCTGACCGGACAGCGGTGTGGGCTTTTCCAAAGCGCACACCGCTGTTACCTTCCGCGGCTACTCCCTCCGGTTTCTGCTTGCAGCGCCTATCCCCGCGCTCTACCCTGAAAACCTCTGGTCCCGGACTCTTGTTGCCACCTTTCGCTCCAGCAAACGGTCTGCTTGATGGAACTCGGATAATGCACCGAAAAGGGTGCAAAAGATGTTCAGATCCGGCCAGAATTTGCTTCTGACGTCTAAAGGTTGAGTTTGGGACGTCTTATCCACAACATCTTGGGGTAGCCATGTTGACCCTGCCCCGGCAGGTCACTACAGTCGATTCTGACTAGTTCCATCGGTCCGGTGTTTCCCGCCGCATCCCGCCTCCCCTCAGCGAAGGAAGGAGTCTATTTCCCATGCTGAAGCTGAAAAAGATCCAGATTCTGGGTTTTAAGTCGTTCTGTGACCGTACCGAGGTTGCACTCCCCGGATCAGGCATAGCCATCGTCGTCGGCCCTAACGGCTGCGGCAAGTCCAACATCCTCGATGGCCTCAGCTGGGTGCTCGGCGAACAGAGCGCCAAGACCCTGCGCGGCGGCAAGATGGAAGACGTCATCTTTGCCGGCACCCGTGACCGCAAAGCTCTCGGCATGGCCGAGGTCACCATCACCCTGATCGATCCCGAAGCCTACGCTGGCGGTCCGCTGCTCGACGAGCCGGAGATCGTCATCGAGGACGAGATGGAGACCGACTGGGACGAGGAGAAGCTGCGCGCCGATCGCGCCGCCGAGGTCGAAGAGATCATTGCCGAGGCTCAGCCCGGCCCGGTCGTTGTCGAGGGCGAGGCCAAGGCGGAATCCTCAGACCAGCCGGAAGTCGTGCAGGGCGAAGCGTCTGCCGAAGGCGCAAACCCCATCGTCCTGAAGATTCGCCGCCGCAAGTTCCAGAAAACCCCGCAGAAGGGCGAAATCGTGGTTACCCGCCGCCTTTTCCGCACCGGCGACAGCGAATACCTGCTCAACGGCAAGCTCTGCCGCCTGCGCGACATTCAGGACATCTTCATGGGCACCGGCCTCGGTCCCGAGTCCTACGCCATCATCGGCCAGGAGCGCATCGGTCAGCTGCTCAGCTCGAAGCCGCACGACCGCCGCTCGATCATCGAAGAGGCCGCCGGCATCACCCGCTTCAAGACCAAGAAGCGTCTTGCCGAGCTGCGCCTCGAGCAGTCGAAGCAGAACCTTTCGCGCGTCAACGACATCTTCGAAGAAATCACGCGCCAGATGGCCTCGCTGAAGCGCCAGGCCGCCAAGGCGGAGCGTTACGGCCAGTTGCGTGACGAAATGCGCGCCCGCCTGCGCGTGGTGCTCGCCAGCAGAATTACGCACCTCGATACGGAACAGGCAGCGGTGACCGAGGAGATCGGCACGCTGACCACGAGCATCGACGCGCACAGCGCCTCCATCGAGCAGATGGATGCTCAGCACTCGACGCTCCGCGCTCGCGGCTACGAAATCGACACGAATTCGAAGGAAGCACAGACCAGCGCCAATCAGGCAGCGGTCGAGCTCGAACGCGCGGCCTCACGGCACCACGCCAACGCCGAACGCATCATCGATCTCGATGCCCGTGCCACCGCCGGGGCAGCCGAGCTCGAACAGACACGTGCGCAGCTCGCCAACCTCACGTCCGAACGCGATTCGCAGCGCAAGTTCCTCGACTCCGCAGCCTCCGAAGCGCAGGCCTTCAAGGAAGAAGCGCAGGTCCGCCAGCAGCAGGCCCGCGAAGCGCTCGCGGCCGTGTCTTCCGGCGAACAGCGCGCCGAAAATGCGCGCCGTCAGGCCATGCAGCTGCTCTCGCAGGTCGGCAACATCCGTAACCAGGCTACGCAGGCCGAAGAGTCGCTGGCTTCGCTCGAACGCGAAGCCGAACGCCTCACCGGCGAAATGAACAACGCCCGCAAGGATCTCGAGTCCCTCGGTGCAGAGCGCGGCCAGGCTTCACTGACATTCGAATCTGTAACGGAACGCCTGAAGAATCTCGAAGCCGAGATCCAGACGCTCCGCGCGCAGATCAACGTCAAGCGCAGCGAAGAGGCCGAGGCCAAGCGCCGTGGCGACCAGCTTCGCGCTGAGCGTGCCACGCTTGCAGGGCGCAAGAACTCGCTCGAATCACTCATCCGCGAACACAGCTACTCGACCGACACGGTCAAAAAGCTCTTTCGCTCGAATGCCCTCGCAGGCGGCCTCAAACCTGTCGGTACGCTGGCGGACTTCCTTGAAGTCGGCGACAAGTACGAGAGTGTGGTCGACGAATTCCTGCGCGACGAGCTGAACTACATCGTCGTGAAGAGCTGGGACGCCGCGCACGAAGGCATGCGCCTGCTGAAGACCGATGTCGACGGCCGCGCCACCTTCCTCGTGCATCCGGAAGACTCGCAGGCTCGCTTCTCTTTCGCCGGAGATGACTCGCAGAATCGCCACGAGCAGCACCAGGGCGTGGTGCCGCTGAAGCAGTGCATCCGCGTGCTCGACGGCTTCGGCCGCTCGCTCGAAGTCATTTTGCCGAAGCTCCGCGACGGCTATGTGACGCCGGACTCCGAGACCGCTCGCTCGCTCGCACTCGAAAACCCGCACGCCTTCTTCCTCGCGCCTTCGGGCGAATGCTTCCACAACGTCACCGTGACCGGCGGCAAGCCGCGCAACGGCGGCCCGCTCACACTGAAGCGCGAACTTCGCGAGACGCAGGAGAAGCTGCAGAAGGTCGAAACCGAACTGGCGCAGACCGAAACGGCCGTGGCCACCTTTGCCCGCGAGATGTCGGAGATCAACCGCCAGCTCGAAATCCTGGGCGAAGAGCGCCGTGTGGCCGAGCGTGAGAGCGCCAACCAGTCGGCGGCCCTGCGCCAGCTTGAGTCCGAAGTGCAGCGCCTCGAGCGCCGCCTGCAGGACTGGGTCCTCCAGGGCGAGCGCAACAAGGACCAGCGCAACCAGAAGCAGACCTTCATCGAGCAGAAGCGCGAAGAGGCCAGCCGCATCGAATCGCAGCACCTCGCCGCCGAAGCCGGCATCGAGGAGCTGCAGAAGACGCTCGAAAACCTTCGCCGCACCCGCGAAGAGGCACAGATGCAGGCCGCGCAGGTTTCGGCCGAACTCGCCGGCCTCGAAGAGCGCCGCCGGGGTGCCGAGGCGAACTTTGCCCGCATCGACCGCATGTTCAACGATGTGCGCCAGCGCGTAGGCCAGATCGAAGCCCAGCTCGTTGCCGCGCAATCCGAAAAGCAGCAGCGCGAGCGCGAGAACGAGCAGCTTGCCGCCAGCCGCGAACAGCTTGCCGGCACGCGCGAGCAGGCCCTCGCCGAGATCGCCCGCCTCACCGCCGAGGCCACGCAGCTTCGCACGCAGATCACCGAGATCGAGCAGCAGCTGAAGTCGCTGCGCGCCGAGACCGATACCCTGCGCGAGACCCGCAGCGTACGCAGCTCACGCTCTGCCACGCTCGCCGCCGAGCTTACGCACCTCGAGGAAGCCTGCATGAACGATCTTGCCGTCGAAGCCTCGGTGCTTCGCTCCGATGAAGAGATCGTGCGCATCGAAGGCGAAGCTCTCGCCTCCGAAGACGAAGCCTGCCGCGGCCTGAAGCAGAAGCTCGAAGGCATGGGCCCGGTGAACATGATGGCTCTCGAGGAGTACCAGGAGACCTCGCAGCGCCACGAATTCCTCGAGACGCAGCGCAAGGACCTGCTCGACTCGATCGAGAATACGACGGCGACGATCCGCGAAATCGACCAGATCTCGCGCACCAAGTTCGACGAAGCCTTCGTGCGCATCAACGAGAATTTCAGCGCCACCTTCTCGAAGCTCTTCGGCGGCGGCCAGGCCTTCATGCGGCTTACCGACGAAGAGAACAGCGCCGACAGCGGCATCGACATCGTCTCCCAGCCGCCGGGCAAGAAGCTGCAGAACGTGCTGCTGCTCTCCGGTGGCGAGAAGGCGCTCACCGCGCTCTCGCTGCTGGTCGGTATCTTCCAGTACCAGCCGGCGCCCTTCTGCGTACTGGACGAAGTCGATGCTCCGCTCGACGAAACCAACGTGGGACGCCTTGCGGAGATGCTCCGCGCCATGTCGAACGACACGCAGTTCGTCATCGTCACGCACTCGAAGCGCATGATGACCGCTGCCGACATGATTTACGGCGTGACCATGCAGGAACCGGGCGTCTCGAAGGTCGTCAGCGTAAAGCTTGGCGGCCAGCAGAACGCCGGCGATCGCCGGGCAACCGCGTAACGCCAACAATACCTGCGCGGCACCTCCGCGCAACGAAACTCTGGTAATCCGCTCTCGGATTGAGCCGCCTTGACACTGCTTTTCCGCCGTGTCAAGGCGGGTATCTCTCTGCCTGGAGAGCCCGCGCCACGCGTTGACAAAGCTCTTCCACCGACTGAAAATCGAAGTTCAGTCTCATCCAGGAAGGCTCTGCCGTTGCCCGCTCTCATCGAAACCGAGTTTGCTGATCTTGTCCTTCATGCCCGCGGAAAGGTCCGCGATCTTTACGCCGTCGGCGAGCACCTTCTGCTTGTCGCTACCGATCGCATCTCTGCTTTCGACCACGTCCTCGGCACCGGTATCCCGGGCAAGGGCAAGGTGCTCACGCAGCTCTCGCTCTTCTGGTTTGACTTCCTCAAGGACGTCGTTCCGAACCACCTCATCACCGCCGATGTGAAGCAGTACCCGGCCGAGCTGCAGCCCTTCGCTGCCGATCTCGAAGGCCGCTCCATGCTGGTGAAGCGCGCGCAGATGTTCCCGGTCGAGTGCGTGGTGCGCGGCTATCTTTCCGGCTCCGGCTGGAAGGACTACCAGGCCACCGGCGCCGTCTGCGGTATCCCTCTGCCTGCCGGCCTGAAGGAAAGCGACCGCCTCCCCGAGCCCATCTTCACCCCGGCCACCAAGAGCCTCGACGGCGAGCATGACATCAACATCAGCTTCGACGAGATGGTTGCGCGCGTGGGCGCCGGACGCTCGGAAGAACTGCGCCGCCTGACGCTGGCGATCTACACCAAGGCTTCGAACTACGCCGAGCAGCGCGGTCTTATCCTCGCCGACACCAAGTTCGAGTTCGGCACCACCGCCGAAGGCATCATCCTGGCCGACGAGGTGCTCACGCCCGACTCCTCGCGCTTCTGGCCGAAGGATCAGTACAAGCCGGGCGGCGCTCAGCCTTCGTTCGACAAGCAGTTCGTTCGCGATTACCTCGAGAGCATCCGCTGGAACAAGCAGGCTCCCGCGCCGTCGCTCCCTGAAGATGTCGTCACGCGCACGCAGGAGAAGTATCTCGAGGCCTACCGGCTGCTCACCGGCACAACACTTTCGCTGTAACACAGGATGTACATGGCGCTGATCGACTGGGTCATTGTCGTTATTCTCGTCGTCTCGATCCTGTCGGCAGCAAAGAAGGGTTTTTTCCTCGAAGTCTTCTCGCTCGCGGGGGTCATCCTCGGACTGCTCTTCGCGAGCTGGAATTATCAGAAGCTGGTTCCCTGGTTCGGCCGCTGGATCGTGAATGCCGCCGCAGACCAGGCTCTCAGCTTCATCGCAATCGCACTCGGTGTGATGATCGCCGCCGGACTTATCGGCCGCCTCATCCGCTGGTCGGTGCATTCGGTTGGACTGGGTTGGGCCGATCGTCTGGTCGGCGCAGCCTTCGGATTGGTAAAAGGGTGCGCCCTGGTTACGGTCGCGGTGCTTGCAGTCGCCGCCTTCCTGCCCCAGGCAACCTGGTTTCGTGAGTCGCGTCTCATACCGTACTTCCTGAGTGCGGCTCACCAGGCATCGATCGTCACCCCCACGGAGTTCGGGGAACGTATCCGGCAGGGTGTGACGATCCTCCGCAACGTGCAGCCGTCCTGGATTCGTCCCACGGCATAGGCGGAGAACATAAGCCGGTGCTCATAGAAGCGTGTGAGACACTGGCAGGCCCCGCGGCGGATCGCTCCGGCGTTCTCCGCATTTGAGATTTGATCCTGTTGCGCAGCATCCGGCAGGACTGAGAAAGAGGTTGAATGTGAAGCGTGAACTGGAAAACCTTGTGTCGCAGATGCACACCGGCGGAATCACCTACGCCGAGGCTGTGCGGGAGTTCAAGCGCCGCTTCCTCATCGAAGTGCTCGCCCATCACAAGGGAAACCAGTGCAAAGCCGCCCAGGAACTGGGGATGCACCGCAACACGCTGAGCCGCACCATCGCCGAGCTCGACATTAACCCCACCGAGATCCGCCTCGGCCTCAAGCGGCCGCCGCGCAGCGAGCGCCCGCTGCTCACGCCTCAGCAGGCTGTCCGCTAACTCTACAAAGAGCCAATCGTGCTGCCTGAAAAATCACGCAGTGCCAGCGCTTGCTTCCTGCATTAAGCTGGAAGCAAGGAATCTTTGCACGGTGACTCTTCCCTCTACGCAGCAGCCCGCCATCGCCTCCACCCAGCACGAGGATCGTGTTTCCATCCAGCCGGATTTCCGCTGGGACGAGCAGGCATCCTATCTCTTCGACATCGATGGCACCCTGCTCCGCTGCCGTGATCGTATCCATGTCAGTTCATTTTTCTCAGGCGTGCGTTCCGTCATGGGACAGGAGCTGGTCCTCGACGGCGTCATCCTGAGCGGCAACACCGACCCCGGCATCCTCCGCGACGCCTTCCGTATCGCCAAACTCGAAGATCACCACTGGCAGCCGCATCTGGAAGGCATCCTGGAAAGCATGCGCCTTGAAGTCGCCGCGCGGCGCGGGGAAATGCAGATCAACGTGATGCCAGGCGTTGAGGACACGCTCGCCTATCTGAAAGACAAGGGCGCGGCGCTCGGCGTGGCCACCGGCAACCTCGAAGCCATCGGCTGGCTCAAGATCGAATTCGTGGGCCTGCGCGACTGGTTTACTTTCGGCGGTTTCAGCGACCGCTATATCGACCGTGCCGACATGATCGGCCATGCCGCCGAGCTCGCCCGCGCTCAGGCAGGCCCCGATGCTACCGTCTGCGTCGTCGGCGACACCCCCTCCGATATCTCCGCTGCCCGCGCCAACGGCCTGCCCACGATTGCCGTGGCTACAGGCAGCTTCAGTTTTGACGATCTGATGAAGCATGAGCCCGAGGTCTGCGCGACCTCGCTCGCTGCCCTGCTGCGGGCGACCCCGCAGTCCACGCGCTGAGCCGAATCGAACCGGTCTGGACTCACGGATTGTATCGACGCCGCCAACTCGCCCTTGCCCTCGCCGCGCTGAGCCTTTCCTCGCTCTGCTTAGCGCAGGACACCGCTACTGCCGAGCCGGGAAAAACGGCTGCGCCCAGGCATGCGCCCACGGAGCACGACCGCGCCGAAGCGGAAAAGCACTATCTGGCAGGCGCAAAGGCTATCGATCGCAAGGATTTGCCCCGGGCGGAAGCCGAGTTCGCCCACGCCCTTGCGCTCGATCCCGGCAATCAGCGTTACCTGGGAGCACATGAGATTGCCGTCCAGAGTCAGGTCACTCAACTGATCCAGGCGGCGGAGAAGGCGAAGATCCTCAATCGCCTCGATGAGGCGAATGCCGATATCCGTGAAGCCTTCCGCCTCGACCCGCGCAATCCCATGCTCGTCCAGCATCTCGACGACATTACCCGCGCCGCCGCGCCCGATCCGGTCCAGCTTTATCCCGAGGACACCACGCTGGCACCGCCCGTCGAATTTGCGCCCTCCGACAGGAAGCAGAGCTTCCACGTGCGCACTACCGGGCAGGCTCTCATTCGCCAGGTGCTCACGGCGTACGGCATCACCCCCACCTTCGACGCTTCGGTGAAGAACCAGCCGGTGCGCTTCGACGTGGACGACGTGAACTTCGAGCAGGCGCGGCGCATGGTCAACCTGGTGACCAACACTTTCATCACCCCGCTCGATCCGCACCGTGCCCTGGTGGCCGCGGATACGAAGGACAATCGCGCCCAGTACGAACGCCTCGTCCTCGAAAACATCTACTTCCCCGGCTTCGATCAGACCGAAACCAAGGATATGGAGACCCTGGCAAAGCAGATTTTCGACGCCCAACAGGTCACGCTCGTCCCAGGCTCCTCTGCCATTACAGTGCGCGCGCCTGCCTCGCGCATGGCAGCGTTGAACCGGACCTTCACCGAGCTTCTCGAAGGCCGCAGCGAGGTGGTGCTCGATGTCCGCCTCTATCAGATCTCCAAGACACGCACGACCAACGTGGGCATCGAGGCGCCTACGCAAACGACCGTATTCAACATCCCCACCCAGTTGAACTCGGTGCTTTCTAACAACTCAAGCCTGGTGCAGGAGATCATCTCCAGCGGTCTGGCCAGCGCGGGCGACTATGCAGCCATCGCCGCCATCCTGATTGCCTCCGGAGAGGTGACGAGCAGCGTTCTCAGCCAGCCCTTTGCCTACTTCGGCGGCGGCGAGACACTGACCGGCATCTCCCCGGGAACGCTCACCGGCAACCTCGCGTTGAACTCCTCGGACACGCGCATCCTCGACCACGTTCAGATCCACGCGGAGGACCGCGAGGACGCGACGCTGAAAAGCGGTACGCGCTACCCGATCATCACGTCGTCCTATTCGAATCTGGCCGGCTCCACGACCAGCATCGCCGGCATATCGACGGCCGGCCTTTCCAGCACGCTCGCCAGCCTCGGCCTCAGTGCCGCATCGCTCACCTCGGCAGCTCAAACGATTCCACAGGTTCAATATGAGGATCTGGGGCTGACGCTCAAGGTAAAGCCAAACATTCAGAAGGACAGTGAAGTTACTCTGGGAATTGACTTTACGATTACGTCTCTAAATGGGGCGACGCTCAACGATATCCCAGTGCTCGACAACCAGGAGTACAAGGCGATCACCACGCTCAAGCCCGGAGCCACGGCCATGGTCGCAAGCACGATGAGCCGTCAGCAATCCGCCGCAGTTACAGGAATCCCCGGTCTCAGCGAACTGCCCGGCATGGGCGGAGGCACGAATCAGGATCGCGAGGTCGACGTTTCGAACCTGATCATCCTGATGACGCCCCACATTGTGCGGATGGCGCACCGGGAGGAAGCCGGAAAGATGATCTTCCTGCCGGTGCACGACTAGGATCATCTACATTCCGTTTCGGCCATCTCTGTGCCGCAGAAATGTCATTCCGACCGAAGCGAGATGGTAGTTCGTCTCGCGAAGCGGAGGAACCTGCAGTTTACCCTCACATTGAGAATTTTCTGGCGAGCCGCCTGACTGCAGGTTCCTCCACTTCGCTTCCCTTCGGTCCGCTCCGGTCGGAATGACAGGCTTTCTGTAGGCTCAGTGCTTTACAGTGAGCCGTTGCGCCGGATAGACCATTAACTCCGCCGGCGGGCTACCTCTTCATAGAGCGCGGCATACTCTTTCGCAGGGCCGCTCCACGAGTAATCCTGCTTCATGCCGTTCTGCATGAGCTTCGTCCATGCCTTCTTGTCGGAGCGGAAGACGCCCAGCGCCCGCTCGATCGCACCGTAGAACTCATTTGCGTCGTAGTGCGGAAACTTGAAGCCGGTCCCCTCACCCGTCTCGCCGTTCCACTCGGCCACCGTATCTTCAAGACCACCGGTTGCATGCACCACCGGTACAGTCCCGTACTTCAGGCTGTAGATCTGGTTCAGCCCGCAGGGTTCATAGCGAGACGGCATCAGGAAAATGTCCGACCCTGCCTCGACCTTATGCGCCAGCGCGTCATCGTAGGCGATCTTCACGGACATCTTCTGCCCGTACTGCTCCTGCAGGGAGCGGAAGAGCCCCTCATAGTACGGCTCACCCGTGCCCAGGGCCACGAGATAGACATCCTCGTTCAGCAGCCGGTGCGCGATCTGCGCGATCAGGTCGAAGCCCTTTTGCGTGGCGAAGCGCGAGACGATGCCCAGCACGGCCGTCTCCCCGTTCACGTGCGATGCGCCGAAGGCATGCAGCAGATCCTTGCGGCACTCGGCCTTCCCTGCCAGATGATCCGGCGTGTAGTGCGCCGCAATGTTGTGGTCCGTCGCCGGGTCCCACTTCGTGTAATCCACGCCGTTCAGGATGCCATGCAGGTCGGCAGCACGCTTGCGCAGCGTGCCGTCGAGGCCATAGCCGAACTCGCCCGTCTGGATCTCGCGCGCGTAGGTGGGGCTCACCGTCGTCAGCGCGTCGGAGTAGACCATGCCGCCCTTCAGGAAGTTGAAGGTGTCGTACTGCTCCACGCGATCCATGGTGAACAGATCCCACGGCAGCAGCAGGCGCTCGGTGGTCTGCGGAGGGAACCATCCCTGGTAGCCCGCGTTGTGGATCGTGAGAATCGTGCCCGCATTCCGCAGCGCCGGGTCGAAGTAATAGACCGACCGCAGGTACACAGGGATCATCGCCGCCTGCCAGTCGTGTACATGGTAAATATCCGGCACGCCCAGCTGCTTCGAGGCCTCGAGCACTGCGCGGCTGAAGAGGCCGAACCGCTCCCAGTTGTCGAGATAGTCGCCGGTTTGTGTCGCGTAGAGCGATTCACGGTCGAAGAGCTCAGGGCAGTCGATGAAATAAAACTGCACGCCTTCACGTTTGCCGCCGTCCAGCACCGTCACAAAGCGGTTGTAATACGGGAACGGGATCGTCAGGCTGACGATCACCGGCTTTTTATCTGGGGATTTCTCTCTGACCTGCCGGTAGTAAGGCAGATAAACCGTGGCCTGGTGGCCAAGCCGGGCGATTTCCGCCGGCAGGGCGCCCATCACGTCGGCGAGACCGCCTGTTTTCACAAAAGGAACGCATTCCGAGGCGGCAAAAACTATGTGCATTGTGCGCTGACTCCGTACTCGTCTTTATGATGCAAAGATGGCAGTTACGTCGCATCCATCCGTGAAATCATCGCGGACACAGCATCGATTCAAGGCAAGTCTATACGTCTTGCGGCGCGCCCGGGGGAGGAACGCATGAGCCGGTCCAATCATCGCCCTGCACAGCGCTCCAAGCCCAAGCTCGGGCAGAACTTTCTCATCGACCCGAATGCCTCTCTGGCTATCGCCGACGCACTCGGCGATCTCTCCGAACGCACGGTGGTCGAAATCGGTCCCGGCGCCGGAGCCATCACCGAGTTGCTCATGCCGCGCGCCAGACGGCTCGTCGCGATTGAGCTCGACCGTGTGCTGGCGCAGCGGCTTACCGAGCAGCATGCGAACGTAGCCTCGTTTGAGGTTGTCTCTGCCGACGTGCTCACTGTCGACTTCCACGCACTCCGCGCGGACGGTCCACCGCTGCTGGTCATCGGCAACCTGCCCTACTACATCACCTCGGATATCCTGCTCCACCTCTTCCGCTACCACGCGGACGTCGATCGCGCGGTCATCATGGTCCAGCGCGAGGTCGCCGACCGGGTCGCGGCGCATCCCGGCACGCGCGACTACGGCGTACTCTCCGCCACGTCGCAGCTCTACGCACGGGTCGAGCGGATACTTACGCTCCCGCCGGAAGCTTTTATGCCACCCCCGGATGTCCATTCGTCCGTACTTCGGCTCACCATGCAGCCACAGTTCGCCGCACTCGAGGTAGAACCTGAGGCGTTCATCGGTTTTCTGAAGAAGGCATTCGCACAGAAGCGCAAGACGCTGGCCAGCAACCTGCGTGCGGCGGGGCTTGGGTCGCAGGAAGCGCAAAAGGCTCTGGAAGCTGCAGGCATTCCCTCCATGGCTCGAGCCGAAGAGCTGGATCTTCCCACCATGGCGCGGCTCTGGAAACAGCTACCGCGTTAAATCGGGCACAGAAACAAAACCGGCTCCCGAAGGAGCCGGTTTTGTTTCTGCAAGTGTATTAGTGAGGGCGTCCGCCGCCCGAAGGCGCAGCCGCAGCGGGAGCGGAAAAATGCGGTGCCGAAGAAGCCGCAGGCGCCGAGAAGTGCGGAGCCGGAGGAGCGGAGTAATGCTGTCCAGCTGACGGAACGAACGAATGCGCTCCCGCCGGCGGCACGTAGCCTCCACGCCCGTTGCCGGTATAGGCGCCTCGGACCTGGTTGCTGAAGCCTACCGCCCCGCCGCTTGCCACACCGCCTCCACGCTCACCCACGCTCAGGTAGGTAGGATTGGTGCGCACCAGTGAGCTGGTATAGCTTTCGCCCAGGGGGCCGGACTGCGACGGATGCACCGACGCCTGCTCGGCGCGGATCTGGCTGCCGTTGAGTGAGAAGACACGCGCAACCGGCTTGGCCTGCCCCACCGTGCGGAACTGGCTCGCCGATTCCGGCGCGCGGTTCACCGCAACAAGCGGGTCCGGATGCCGGATGGGCCCATGCACCGGCAGTCCGTGGCCCGGAGCCAAAGGCCGCACCGGCAGACGATAGCCCTGCGGCGTCCGCCACACAGTTGCGTAGGGATACCACCCCGCGCCGACGCTGCCCCAACCGCAGTTGCCCGGGAACCACATCCAGCCGAAGCTGTCGAAGTAATCCCATGCGCCGCAGTGATACGGCCACCATCCCCACGAATAGCCCGAAATCCACGAGTAACCAACGCCCGAATAGTAGCCCCATGCACCGACGCCGAAAGGGTCCCAGCTGGAACCGACACCGGCCGGAGCCCAGCCCTGACCGTATCCCGGCACGTCGTACCAGTCGCCGTAATAGTCGAGGTCATTCCATGCCGGATCATCCGGATTGCCCGAACCCGCGCGCGCGGTCGTCGCATTTTCCTCGAGCATCGCCAGCGCCTGGTCGCGATCGCTGTTCCACTGATCCCAGCTGTCCGACTCGACGCTTGGAATCAGGTCGTACTGCGCGGAGTTCGGTGCCGAGAACTTCACCGTCTGATTGGTGTGAACATCGATGCTTCCGTTGGCGCTGTCGGCGACCTTCACGGTGCCATGCATCACGGCGACTTCCGGGTTCTGGTCCAGATCCACGCGAAAGACACTGCTATCCGCCGCGGTCAGAGACTCGCCGCCCATCCGCACGGTGTATTCGCCAGAACGTCCATTCAGCTCGTAGTAGCTCAATCCTTTTTCCGCGGTGAGAGTCGTAACGGTATGTCCATCCGCGGCGCGATGCAGTTCGGTCAGCGAGATCGCGCTGTTCGGCGCGACGCGCGCCACCGAACCATCTTCAAATTGGACTTCCACACGGCCATCAGAGCCGGTCTGGAGACGCATACCTTCCATCACCGGCATGTTCATCTGCGCCTGGTCGAAGTCCGACTGTCCGGCAGACAAGATCTGAACCTTGCCTTCCACGTCCGACAGACGCACTGCGCGCACGGAGCCGGACGCCGACTGTCCAGACGCATCCGACGGAGGCGGCGGAGCCGTATCCTGATCCTGCGCCGAGGCCGCCGCGCCGCTCAGCAAGAGACAAAAGACAAATCCCGGGAAGATCGCCCGGGTCCACAACGAGTGCTTCAAGTTCCGATTCCCCAGGTGCCTCATGGACACCTCCTCTGGCCCGGCATGCGTCTGCACGCCCTTACGCCATATCCCACCGGCAGAAAACGCATCCATCCCGGCCTGAGTCGTCTCTGCCGCCGGAATTTCAAGATTGAACCGCTTCCAAAACAGCGTCCACGGAACAATCACCTCTATTGAGACGCACGAACCCTGTCAAATGATCCTGAAGTCTGCATGAGACTTTCGTGGGACCAGACAGGTTACTCCTTCGCGCCGCCGCCCGCAGCGGCCAGCAGCGCTGTTGCCCGCTTCCGGGCTCGCTCCAGCACGTTTTGATCTTCGGCAATCGCTTTCAGGGTCGGCACAATATTCCGGAGCCCGAGAGCCCGGCCGCTCTTCACAGCATCCTGCAGGTTCTCGAGTTCCGCATCGAGAGCCAGACGGCTGTGCGCCAGTTGCAGCTCCAGGCGCTGCCCTTCCACCAGAGTGAAGGCGATCGCTTCCATCTGCGCGCCCAGCGTATTGATCTGCGGGTCCTTCGAGTAGTTATAGGTGCAGGCGCCGCGCCCGTCCGCCCCCTCGTAAGTCCACAATTTCTTGCCTGTAAAAGCCGTATGCTCCTTTGGAGCCTCGCAGGCCGTATCGAAGAAGTGATGCGAACGCGCCAGCGCAAAGACCTGCCCAAGCAGCGGATCGGCGATCTTCACCTCACGATCGATCGCCGGCAGGGTCAACGCGGCGGCCTCACTGGTGGGCACATCCACACCCGCCGTCGAAGACGCGGCAGCAGCCTCGTATCGGCCTGTCCCGTCCTGATGCAGCGTAATGCGATACTTCGGCGGCTGCAGCTGCGGATTTTCGAAGGAAAAGGTGATCGTCGCCTGCTGCGCCTGAGCCGTCGCGCACACTGCACCCAGAAAAAGCGCGAGTCCAATGCACTTCATCGCGCGATGGCCTCGAAGGTCTGCGCATGGTGAATGTGGCAGATGGCGATGGCCAGCGCATCCGCCGCATCGGCAGGCTCAGGAACGGTCTCGAGACGCAGCAGGCGCGCCACCATGAACTGGACCTGCTCCTTCTGCGCAAGACCGTAGCCGGTCACCGTGGACTTGATCTTGAGCGGCGCATACTCGGCCACCGGCAACCCTGCCGTAGCGGCCGCCAGCAGCGCCACGCCGCGCACCTGCCCCAGCTTCAAGGCGGACTTCGCATTGACCGAGTAGAAGACCTCTTCAATGGCGACAATATCCGGCTGGTGCGCCGCGATCAGCCCCGAGAGTTCGCTGTAGACCTGTGCCAGGCGCTGCGGCGTCGTGTCCTTTTTTGAGAGACGAATACCGCCCGCGTCGCGCCACTGCAGCTCGGGATTCCGCGCCGCATCATTCCACTCCACCACGCCGTAGCCGGTGCACTCCGTGCCGCAGTCGATACCAAAGACGCGCATGGTGGGAGTCTATCGTTTCTGTTCCGATCTGCGCAGCAGCTGCAGCGAACGCTGTACCGCAAAAGCAAACAGCGACCCGCCGAAGCGAGCCGCTGACATGTGGAAGAAATGCGCTTAGCGCGAGATGCCCTCAAGCGGCGAGCTCGCCGTTGCGTAGAGCTTGCGCGCCATACGGCCCGCCACGTAAGCCTGACGGCCTGCGAGCACCGCATGCTGCATGGCTTCGGCCATCAGGATCGGATTTGCGGCCCCGGCGATCGCCGTATTCATCAGCACGCCGTCCGCGCCCAGCTCGAGCGCCAGTGCCGCGTCGGAGGCCGTGCCCACGCCGGCATCCACAATCAGAGGTACTTCCGTGATCTTCTCCCGCAGAATCTGCAGGGTCGCGCGGTTCTGAATGCCGAGGCCGCTGCCGATCGGCGCCGCCAGGGGCATGACCGCAGCCGCGCCCGCGTCGATGAGACGCCGCGCAAACACAATGTCATCCGAGGTATAAGGCAGAACGGTGAAGCCTTCCTTGACCAGCGTCGCGGTAGCTTCAAGTGTTGCCTGAACATCCGGGTAAAGCGTCGCCAGGTCGCCGATCACCTCGATCTTCACCCAGTCGGAGAGACCTACCTCGCGGCCAAGTCGCGCCGCGCGAATCGCTTCTTCCGCCGTGTAACAGCCTGCCGTATTCGGAAGCAGGAAGTACCGCTGCGGATCGATAAAGTCCAGCAAGGACTCCTTCGAGCGGTCCAGGTTCACGCGGCGCACCGCCACCGTCACCATCTCCGCGCCCGAGGCCTCGATCGCCGCCTGCGTCTCCGCTCCGTCCTTGTACTTTCCCGTGCCAACGATCAGCCGCGACTGGAAAGCCTTGCCCGCAATCACCAGTGGTTCCATGGCTCTATTGTAGAGCGCATTTTGCGCGTCCTGCGTGTTCGTCGTCACAGTGACTCCGTACCGACGTTAGCGTGAGAGCGAAAACCCCTGCCCCAGCGCATCGCACCTGTCGCGATACTGGCGCACGTAACGAAAATCCAGCACCAGCGCCAGCAATGCCACGACCATGCATCCAGCCAAAATCAGCCGCTGCGGCCGCTCCTTGTACCGCGCCATCTGCCGAAAGCAGATCGATATCAAAAATGCCGACAAAGTAGCCAGCACCGTGAGCGGCGTCAGGTGATTGCACGCAAGACCCGGCAGCCGCAGGTAATACACCGAAGCGACAAACGCCGCCGCGCACAACATTGCCGTGCTCACCACGGCAAACGGTAGATTCTTCCCCGCCAAAACGACTCCCCTCACACCTGCATTGCGTGCAGTTCCGGACTCACTCGCAGCTTTGCGCCGGTCGCGGCCTGTACTGTTTCTACAGTAATGCCCGGAGCAATCTCTTCGAGCATCAGCCCTTCCGGCGTAACCCGGATCCAGGCCATCTCCGTCGCAATCACATCGACGACACGCCGCCCTGTAAGTGGCAGCGTACACCGTTCAAGAATCTTCGGCCGCCCGTCGCGGGTGGTGTGCTCCATGGCTACGATCACCCGCCGCGCACTCGCCACCAGATCCATCGCACCGCCCATGCCCTTCACCATCTTGCCGGGAATCATCCAGTTGGCGAGATTGCCCTCTTCGTCCACTTCCATCGCGCCCAGAATGCTCAGATCCACATGGCCGCCACGAATCATGGCAAACGATTCGGCGCTCGAAAAGTACGAACACCCGGAGAGCTCCGAGACCGTCTCCTTGCCCGCATTGATCAGGTCCGGGTCTTCCTCGCCGGCAGACGGGTACGGTCCGACGCCGAGCATGCCGTTCTCCGACTGCAGAACCACCTCGATGCCGGGTGGCACATGATTCGCCACCAGCGTCGGCATCCCGATGCCAAGATTCACATAGAAGCCGTCGCGCAGCTCGCGTGCAACCCGCCGCACGATCCGCTCCCGCTTTATCGCATCTCCGGCGGCTGCAAGGGCCGCTCCCGCTGGGTTACTATCCATGGCGTTCGCATCCTAGCATTTCCTCTATGCCTGTGGCGTTCTTCCACCTTCGCGCTCGCTCGCTGCTCCGCGGCGCACTCGTGGTTCTCACGAGCCTCACACTCGCCCTTATCCTCTCCGGATTTCCCCATCCACACCCCGCGTGGTATCTCGCCATCCTCGCCGTGACTGCGCTGTGGGGCACATGGGAGACCCTCCGCTGCCTGCGCCTCCGCTGGAGCTTCTATCACGGCGGTGTGTTGCTCTTCCTCTACATGGACGTGCTGGCGCTCACCCTGATCCTGTTCCTGCTGATCTATCCCTACGCCGGTTGAAGACTGCGCGGGATGCGGCGGATCGACGCGCCTGCAAAACAAAAACGCCCGGCATCTTCACCGGGATGCCGGGCGCTTCCGTTTCTATCTTTGCGGAACGACTTAAGCTTTGACCGTCTCCAGCCCGGCCAGCGACTCCTCATACGGAGCACGCAGGACGCCACGCTCCGTAATGATCGCGGTGACGTACTTGGCAGGCGTCACATCGAAGGCCGGATTCACGATGCCCACATTGTGCGGTGTCAGCTGCTTACCCGCGTGGTGCGTCACTTCGACCGCGGCGCGCTCTTCGATCGGAATATCGTCGCCATGCACGGTCTCAAGGTCGATCGTCGACCACGGAGCCGCCACGTAGAACGGAATGCCGTGTTCCTTGGCCAGCACCGCCACGCCGTAGGTGCCGATCTTGTTCGCGACATCGCCGTTCGCCGCGATGCGATCTGCGCCTACCACAACGGCCTTGATCTTGCCGTGGCGCATCAGGCTCGCCGCCATGTTGTCGCAGAGCACCGTAGTCGGAATGCCGTCATGCATCAGCTCCCACGCGGTCAAACGCGCTCCCTGCAGGAACGGCCGTGTCTCATCGGCGTACACCTCGAGCTTGCTTCCCTGCTCCACCGCCGCGCGGATCACGCCCAGCGCCGTGCCGTAGCCGCAGGTCGCCAGAGCCCCGGCATTGCAGTGCGTCAGCACCCCGCCTTCCTGCGGCATCAGGTCCGCGCCGTGCGCGCCGAGAGTCTTGCAGGCTTCAATGTCTTCGTCGTACATCTTCACCGCTTCGGCGGTGATCGCCTCGCGAATCGCCTCCACCGTGATGCCCGGCTTCGCCTTCAGAGCCGCGAAGAGATCCTCCATCCGGCGGATCGCCCAGAAGAGGTTCACTGCCGTGGGACGCGTGCCCGCCAGCTTCCTGCAGATCTCCTGGAATTCCGGCTCCAGTGCCTCGACCGTTGCCGCCTTGCTCCGCTCCACGCCGAGGGCGACGCCCATGGCCGCCGAAACGCCGATCGCCGGCGCCCCACGCACAACCATCGTCACGATCACATCCGCCACCTGCTCATAGGTGGTAGCCAGTACGTACGTTTCTTCCAGCGGCAGGCGAGTCTGGTCCAGAAACCGGACTCCCTCAGAGGTCCATTCGAGTGTGGGAATCATTGTTTTCAGTGTAAATCCTTTACCGGGCGCACTTGCAGACCAGTAATAGACCCCGTTACTTTGGTGCGAACAATTCCGCGAGATTTTGATATCGCGCGCACGCTTTTCTCTTGGTTTTTGAGCTATTTGCTGTTTATATTTTCTAGGAAAAGAGATCCCCATTTAGTAACCATCTCGCCACATATGACACCGCTCGTCGTATGACACTCCAAACATCGAAGGGTATCGATGCCACAGACCAGAAAAATGTGTCCCAGATGTCAGGAAGTCCAGCTCACGCGGATTGCGCGCCTGGGTTTTCTTCAGGAGCGGATTTACCCCCGGCTCGGCTTGTATCCCTGGGAATGCGGACAATGCCGCAGGATTTTTCTCCTCAAGAGCCGCGGCGTCCGCGTCCGGAAGAAGAGCCTGCCCGTCGCAGCGGACTGAGAAGATCGATAGAACTGTACCGACCCTATGCGGGAGCCACGAGCGTGGCTCCCGCATAGTTTTGGGCGCAATCTTTCTCTACCGCCAGTGACCCGGAACCCAGACATAGCCACCAGGGCGGCTATCCCAGTGACCCGGAACCCAAATCACTCCCGGACGCGGTGGAACTGCCCAGCGGCCGCCTACCCAGATATAGCGGTGGCCATCCCAGCGGTGATACCCATCCACCCACACATAACGCGGCCCAGGTGCAATCGGACGGCGTTCCACAATTGGCGGGGGCGGAGCGACGCGCACAACGACCTGAGCAAAGGCTGCAGTCGTGCTCAGCAGCGCGGCCGCTGCCAGGGTGAGAATCATTTTGCGTTTCATATCTCTCTCTCCTTCATGCGTTCTGAGAACACGCCCGGAATAGACCCGACTCATGGAATCGAGTTGCGGAGGAAATCGAAGCGCTACCACTGGTCAGAACCGGCAGAGTGACGTCAAGCACGCAAACGCCACAACTTCACTCCATAAACAGGCTGTCCCAAAATCAGCCATACGGATTTCAAAATGACAAAAGTACCCTGAAACCCGGAAAAATACGGGCTTATTCCGAAAGGATCGCTGGCATGATGAGGCAGAATTTTTTCCGGGTGAATCCGGATATCGATGAACGCTATTTTCTCCTCTCTCAGCACGATGACAACAACCATGGTCTCTCTCCTGGCCTCTTTGCCATCCCGGATGTCCGCCGCGTCTCTGCTCTGGCCTCTCGGCATTTCCATGGCGATGGTCAACACGGTGTGCGCAGTGCTGTTATTGATCTCCCTGGGAGCGGCGATCTACGCCATCCGCATGCGGATCCGGGCCCGCACATTGCAGAGAGCGATCGGTGACGAGGTTGCACGCCAGACGCGGGAATCGCTGATTGAACGCGAGCGGAGCCGCATTCTTGAAGCCATCGGCAACACGCTTCCCCTGCCTCAGGTTTTGGCGTTGATTGTCAACTTCATCAGTGAGCAGCGGCGCGGCCTGCGCTGCTGGTGCATCCTGCGCCGCGGGGCGACGGTGCCCTCCGCCTCTGCCGGCACACTGGAATATCCCGGTGACGATGTGGAGCAGTTCCGCTACGACATCCACACGGCAGACGAGGAATGGTTAGGGGCTTTCCTGCTCGAAGGCCATCCCTCTCCTGACGACTCCGAGCTTCTGCGCATGGGAACCGACCTGGCCATGCTTGCCATCCAGAACCGGCAGATGCAGGAGGCGCTCATCCATCGCACGGAGCACGACCCGCTCACCGACCTACCAAACCGGCTGCTGTTCGAACGGCGCGTAGCCCAGGCTATGGCCGCGGCGGAACGCCACACCTACGGCTTCGCCCTCATCTACATCGATCTCGACCACTTCAAAAGGGTCAATGACCGCTACGGGCATCACATCGGCGATCTCTATCTGAGGACTGTCGCCCGCCGCCTCTCCGAACGCCTGCGTCGCCGCGACACGCTCGGCCGCGTTGGAGGCGACGAGTTCCTCGCGCTCATCACACAGGTATATGAGCGCGCCGAAGTCGAAGAAGTCGTGCAACGCCTTGCCGACGCCTTCACCTCACCCTTTCCGCTCCAGGAGTTCCTGCTGACCGGAACCGCGAGCTTCGGCATCGCGCTCTTTCCCCACGATGGAGCGAGTCTCCAGCAGCTTGAGGTCGCCGCAGACGCAGCGATGTATGCAAGCAAGCGGGCAACGAGATCACGCAGTGTCGAGGTGAAAGAGAGTTCCCACGGCCTGAGGCATTTCCATCCGCATGCGCCTGTTCCACAGGGAAAGGTCGACGCATAACATCTTCACCATTCGCTCCCTGCTTCGATCTCGCATGCCTGGTCCTTCTCATTTGTGAGAGAACCGCAGAGTGCACATGCCGGGACGCCTATCCCGTTGTAAACTTGACCTATTGTGGCCGGGTAGCTCAGTTGCATAGAGCAGGGCACTCCTAACGCCAAGGTCGCAGGTTGGAATCCTGCCCCGGTCACCACATCCTTACTTCCAGCATCGAATGCGCATGAGAGCCGCCGTTCTCCATCGCCCGAACCCTTCCAGCCGCACCCCGCTCGTTCTTGAAGACATTCCTGTGCCGGTACCTGCACCAGGCCAGTTGTTGCTGCGCGTGGAAGCCTGCGGCGTCTGCCGTACCGATCTGCACATCACCAGCGGTGAACTGCCTCCGCTCCACGAGTGGATCACGCCCGGGCACCAGATTGTCGGCCGCGTGGAGCAGGCCGGTCCTGGTGCCGATGCGAGCCTCGTCGGACGGCGTGTCGGCGTCTCCTGGATGGGCGGAGTCGACGGCACCTGCCTGCTCTGCCAGAAAGGGCATGAGAATCTCTGCGACCAGCCGACCTTCACCGGCTATTCCGTAACAGGTGGATACGCCGAGTATGCGGTCGCGCGCGCCGATTTCTGTATTCCACTCCCCGAGGATGTGGACGCCGCTTCCCTCGCGCCGCTCCTTTGCGCCGGCATCATCGGATTTCGCAGCCTGCGTGTCGCAGAGGTCGAGCCGGGTGACCGCGTGGGCCTATATGGATTCGGAGCTTCCGCCCACCTCGCGATCGAAGTGCTCAAGCATTGGGGCTGCGAAGTGTACGTCGCGACACGAGGCGAGTCGCATCGCAGGTTCGCCCGCGAACTCGGTGCGGCCTGGGTCGGAGATGCGCTCGATCGTCCTCCGGTGCCACTCGATTCGGCGGTCACCTTCGCGCCCAGTGGTGATGTGGTTGTGTCGGCACTCGGCTCACTGCGCAAGGGCGGCATCGTTGCGATCAACGCCATTCATCTCGACCGCATTCCAGAGTTCGATTACGACAAACTGCTATGGGGAGAACGCCAGCTGCGGTCCGTCGCCAATATGACCCGTCAGGATGCGAGTGACTTCGTTTCCCTGGCTCATCGAATCCGCATCCGCCCGCGTACCACCGTCTTCCCTCTCACCGAGGTAAATCGCGCACTGGATGCTGTTCGCAATGATGCCGTGGATGGAGCCGCGGTCGTTGTGCCGTAATCCCGCAATCTTCAACGGAGGGAGATGCGCATTTCGTCCACCACGCCCCTGGCGAACGCATCCCAGTTGAGGCAGGACTCGAACCTCTGCCGCGCCGCACGCGCCATGGCAAGGTAAGCCTGGCGATCGGAGGCGAGCGCGAGTATACGACGGACGTAGAAATCCGCCGCGGCATCCACCGGCTCCAGGATGCCGGTCACTCCATCTTCAATTATCGATGGGACCGCGTGCACTGCGCGCGAAACCGGAGGCAGTCCAAAGGCCTGGGCTTCCGCAAACACCAGTCCAAAGCATTCGGCCTCAGTCGGTACCACCAGGAAATGCGAAGAGAGAAAAAGCTGCTGCAGCTTCAGCCCCTCCGATGGATCACTGATGCGCAATAGACCGTGGGCAGTAACGATGTCTGCCAGGCCCGCAGGGATTTCCTGGAATCCGCCCACGACATCGAGATGAACTTTGGCGCCTGCAGACTTCAATCCGCGCGCGATGTCGAGAGCCAGCGGCCCTCCCTTTCGCTCCCAGTCCTTTCCGACGAAGAGCAGGCGTATCTCGTCGCTGGAGCGCGCGCTGATCGCTGCATCGAGTGAGGTTCCGTCAAGAGCCGGAAACCAGTTTGCTCCTAAAGGGTGGACGCGTGTCTGCTCCGGCGATACTCCGTAAAGTCGCTGCGCTTCCTCTGCCGCCCATCGGGACGGAAAGATGAGACGAGTGCACTTCTGCGCAGCCGCGGCCTCGAGACGGGCGAAGCGAGGCCCCAGTAAGGGCATCTTATCGAAGCTTTGATATGTCTGTTTCCAGGTCAGCCATGGCGCATCCGTCATCATATAGACCGGAACCCCGGGATCTTGAATATGGATGAGGCAGTGCGAAGAAATCGCCAGCACGGCATCGGGCTTGAGTCGGCGGATCGCGTCTTCTGTTTCGCGCGCGAATTGGCGTTGCGCAGGCGGCGTCAGATAGAGCGGATAACGCTGCTGTCCCAGTGCAGCGCGCAGCAGCCCGTGAAGGAGAGTGCGCTTCGGACGCAGGCCTGCAAGCACCGAGACTTTCTCTATCTGCCGCTCAAGAGCAAGACGCGTGTTGTAGGGAATGCCGCTCCAGGAATCTGGATTGGACGGGTCTTCGAGGGTAACCAGGAGAAGATGGCCGGGGTAGGGTTGCGCGGTCAGTCGGGTCTCCAGTCCTCAAATGGATCTTAGACAAGATACGGTGAGACGGCCAGGAAAGCAGTCTCACCGTAGGCAGTTTAGTGCACTTCCACCAGCTGCTCTTCCGTCTGGCCCGAACCGTAGCGGTTCTGGACGTACTCGTCGAGGATCTTACGGAAGTCGGCCACGATGGTGTCTCCGCGCAGGGTGGTCATCAGGCGGCCATCGACATAGACCGGAGCCTTCGGCTCTTCGAACGTGCCCGGCAGCGAGATGCCGATGTTCGCGTGCTTCGATTCACCGGGGCCGTTTACGATGCAGCCCATCACAGCAAGCTTTAGCTCTTCGACTCCGGGATACTGCTGGCGCCACACCGGCATCGAGTCGCGGAGGTAGGTCTGAATCTGCTCGGCCAGCTCCTGGAAGTAGGTGCTGGTCGTGCGTCCGCAACCCGGGCAGGCCGTAACCTGCGGGGTAAAGCTGCGAATCGCCAGCGACTGGAGGATCTGCTGTCCAGTGAGCACTTCCTCGGTGCGGTCACCGCCCGGCTTCGGCGTAAGCGAAACGCGAATGGTGTCGCCGATGCCCTTGAGCAACAGCGGCGAGAGGCCTGCCGTCGAGGCCACAATGCCCTTCATGCCCATGCCGGCTTCGGTGAGACCAAGGTGCAGAGGGTAGTCGCAGCGACCGGCCAGCATCTCGTACACATCGATCAGGTCGCGAACGTTGCTGACCTTGCCGCTGATGATGATCTTGTCGTGACCGAGGCCGTAGCGTTCGGCTGCAGAAGCGGAGTCGAGCGCCGAGCGGCACATGGCTTCCATCATGACGTCGCGCGTATCGGCAGGATTGGCCGACTTCGAGTTCTCGTCCATCATGCGCGTCAGCAGAGCCTGGTCGAGCGAACCCCAGTTCACGCCGATGCGCACCGGCTTGTCGTTCTCGACCGCGCACTCGATCATGGTGCGGAAGTTATCGTCGTTCTTGCGGCCCACGGAAACATTGCCGGGGTTGATGCGGTACTTCGCCAGCGACTTCGCACACTCCGGATACTTCTTGAGCAGGAGGTGCCCGTTGTAGTGGAAGTCCCCGATGATCGGCACCTGGATACCCAGCTTGTCCAGGCCTTCCACGATGTACGGAACGGCCTTCGCCGCTTCGTCGTTGTTCACCGTTACGCGCACCAGCTCCGAGCCGGCCGTGGCCAGCGCAGCCACCTGCTGAATCGTGCCTGCGACGTCGGCGGTGTCCGTGTTGGTCATCGACTGCACCACTACTGGTGCCTCTGATCCCACCCGAACGTTCCCAACCTTGACCGTAACGGTCTTCCTGCGATGAATCTCCGGCATAAAGTCCTCGCTTCCATTTTACTCGACCGGGGCGGTTTCAGGCATCTCCGACGTGAACACGCATCTCCTTTGAATGCAGTCAATTAGGGTATAGCGCGGATTGTTTCGAGAATGTTTCGGCTCCCAACGCACCCGCGAGTACCATGGAGGCACGCCATGAAGACCCTCATCGCTTCCGCGCTGCTGCTCGCAGCCGTACCCGCATTTTCATCCCCCGCCCCCAGGAATCAGCAGGTGAACCCAGATACCGTTTCCGCCGAGGCCCGCAAGGTCCACGACTCCGCCATCGTTATCGACACCCACGCCGACACCACGCAGCGCTTCGTCGACGAAAACTTCGACCTTTCCGATCCGCTGAACGGCGGCCAGCTGAACCTCGACGCCGCGAAGAAAGGCAATCTTGGCGCTGAATTCTTCTCCATCTGGGTCGAGCCGGATCTTTACAAAGGACAGGACGCGCACCGGACGCTGGAGCTGATCGATGCTGTCTACCAGCAGGCGGCGAAGCACCCGGACCAGATGAGCATGGCCTTCACCGCCGACGACATTGAGCGGGCGCATCACGAACACAAGCTCGCGGCACTCATGGGCATCGAGGGCGGCCACTCCATCGAGAACTCGCTTCCACTGCTGCGCGATTACTATCGCCTCGGCGTCCGCTACATGACACTCACCTGGTCGAACTCGCTCGACTGGGCAAACTCATCGGGTGATCAGAACAAGCCCGGCGCTCCGCACAACCCCGATGGCCTCACCCCCTTCGGCAAGCAGGTTGTGCTCGAGATGAATCGCCTCGGCATGATGGTCGACATCTCGCATGTTGCCGACGACACCTTCTGGGCAGCGATTCAGACCACGAAGGCGCCAGTGATCGCCTCACACTCCTCCGCCCGGGCGATTGCCAACGCTCCCCGCAACATGACCGACGAGATGCTTCGCGCAGTCGCGAAGAATGGCGGCGTGGTGCAGGTGAACTACTACTCCGCGTTTCTCTCGCAGGCCTATCGCAACGCATCGAACGCGCAGTCTGCGGAAGTCGATAAAGCGAAGGCTGACCTGAAGGCGAAGTATGCAGCCGAAGGCAAGCAGGTGACATACGGCGACCTCGAAAAGCTCGAGCGCAGCTATGCCGATCGCATTCCGCGCCCGCCGCTCAGCGCACTCATCGACAACATCGACCACATCGCCAAGGTCGCAGGAGTGGACCATGTGGGCCTCGGTTCGGACTTTGACGGTGTGAGCGGCCAGCTGCCCCAGGGCATCGACTCTGCGGCCGATCTGCCAAAGATCACTGAAGCGCTGCTGGCCCGCGGCTACTCGCCTGAAGACTGCCGCAAGATCCTCGGCGGCAACCTGCTTCGCGTCCTGCGCGAGGTGGAACGAGTGAGCCGGGAGATGCAGGCACAACCGCAGTAAACATCGGCAAGAAAGTACAAAGGGCGGAAGCAGTTAGTCCTGCTTCCGCCCTCTTTATTCCGCGCCTTCCGAGCGGTTCAGCACGACTCCGCGCAAGGCTTGTCCCAGGCGCTTCGCCGCGCGCCGTACCCGGACAGCCGGCGTCCATCCAGAGCGGACGAGAAGCAGGACATCCTTCGCATGCTCCCGATGCCACTTCGTCCACCGTTTCGAGAGCACCGGCGGGCAGTCGACGACCACCCAGGCATACTCCTGCGCAGCCCATTCCAGGAATGGCTCGGCTTTGCGCAATACCTTTCGTGCCTGGTTCCCCGGAATACGATCCCTCACTGCGGAAATGTGCAGGCGCTCATTGACCAGAGTGAATGTGCTCTCTTCTTCCGACGCGATCTCCCGCAGCGCGCAATCGATGCCGTAGCGGATACGGGGATTGCCCAGCATGCGCCGCATCGACGGCTGTTGCAGATCCAGCTCCACCACCAGCACCGGCAGTGAACCCTCTTCCGCCCGGCTCGCCAAAGCCCAGCCAAGATTAAAGGCAGTGCTGGTCCGTCCGTCCTCCGAGTCGGGACTGGTCACAAAAATCGTTCGCGTGGCCTTCCACGCATCTTCGCCCGCAATCTTCGCCGCCAAGGCCAGATAGCCCTGCAAACGGCGCGATTCTTCGCCGCCGGCGAATACCAGAGCAGGATCGAGGTAGCGGCCGTCCAGCGGAACAAGCTGCCGCGGCCCGTTGCGAATCAACGTGCCCATTTCAATCTGGGGACTCTCTACCACTGCAGAAGTGCTCATCGCGTCGCTCCCCGGATCGCTTTTCTCTGGATCGCGCGCTTCCTCGAACTGCCGATCACAACGCCGTAAAAGGATATTTCCGGCGGCAAGGCTTTCATCGTGCCGCCCGCATCCAGCACAGGACTGTAGCGCCGGAAGATCGTCACCATATAGAGCACGGCTATCAGGACCGCCCCGGCTATTCCGCCCCACAGCAGCAGTGTCCGCTCTAGATTCGGCCTCACGTGAGGACCCTCTCCCCACGCGATCACGGAGAACGTGCCTGCGGGATTCGCTGCCGCTGCTCCGTCCGCCGCAGGCCTTTCGGGATGGGGACTCGTTTCGCCCTCCGCGCTATTCGCAGGCGAGGCAGGAGTGGCCAAAGGCTGATTGCTCAGCGCAGCGATCTGGTCTTCCAGTGTGCCGTGTTGCAATCGCAGCTGCGCCAGCTGTTTCACGATCCTATCCAGCTCTTCTGCCCGGGAGGCGCCCGCCGGAGGCGGAAGGAGCATCGAGTACTGATGGCGAAGCCCAGCCAGCGATTGTTGCACCGCGGCAATCTCTGCGTCGTCCGCATCATCCTGCTGCAAGTCTTCGAGACGGCGTTTCGTCGTGGCGATTTTCGAACCGATCAATGAGCGTTGCGCTGCATCAGGATCGATTACCGTCCCCGTGTCGGCCGTGCTCGTCTCCAGCTGCTGCTGGTCGGCGCTGAGCTCGCTGATACGCTCGGCCATCTCCTGTTCCTGGAACCGCAGCGATGCCAGGCTCTGTTTCCCGGCCGGCTTTGTCCGGACACTCTCAGCGGGGAGAGGCCTGGCCTTTTCTGTCTTCGAAGCACGAGATGCGGCAGGAACCGAAGCACGCCAGGAAGCCAGTGCGGAGGAAACGGCGTTCACGGCACTCAACACCGCTGCGGGATTCTGTCCGTGCAGCGTGACCTGGAGCAGACCCGGGCCCGGTTGTTCCAGATCCATCTGCGCTCGAAGCGCCAGCCCCGGGCTATTCTCCGCTCCGTCCGGCGAGGAATCTGCGTCGGGCACAAACTGGGTACTGGCTGCGATGGCGTTGAGTCGATTGGCGGTCAAAATGCCACCGGCGGTCTCCACAATCGACGTCTCAGCCGCGGGTTGATCGGCCAGAAACTGTTTCGGGCTTTCATAGGAGAGCAGAGATGACGCAAGGTAATCAGACGGGAGCCGGGTCCACTCCCAATAGGCCGCCCCACCAGCCACCGCTCCAAGAAGAAGCGCTACCAGCCAGTGCCCTGGGGGAATACTTGTCAGACGCTTTCGTAGAATTCCAGCGTTCATATCGCACGGCTTACGGCCGTTGTTCTCCTGTTCCGCCGTACTGCCCCGCAGCAATATCTTTCGTCGCGCTGCAATGCGTTTCTTGGCTTTGCAAGCCTTATACAACGCTTTGCTATGGGAAGGCCGCAGTTATCTGCGGGGAATGCACCTCTTCAGATTCGGTGATCGTTACTTTTGAAATCTTGCTTCCATTACTTCGCTCGCGTCATGCGCCTGAATTTCCCTCCTTCCCTCGATCATGTACTCTTGTCCTTTGAGAATCAGCATGCGCGTTTCGTTCTGGATCCCTGCCCTCTGCCTCGCCTTTACGAGCCTGCTCAGTTACTCGCAGCAGACCACGCCCGCCCAGGACTCGCAGTCCTCCACTCCGGCTCAGAGCACCACACCGGCACAGTCATCTTCGTCGCAGGATCTTCCCGACTCTCCCGGCACACAGGTCCATCCGAGTCCGCAGCCGGCGGGTCCGACTGTGGTCTTCGACACCTACATGGGACGCATGACCTGCAAGTTCTTCTCCAAGGAAGCCCCCAACACCGTCGCCAATTTCATCGCTCTGGCGCAGGGCACCAAGGACTGGACCGACCCGAGAAGCAAGCAGCTCGTCCACGGTAAGCCGCTCTACGACGGCACCACCTTCCATCGCGTGATCCCAGGCTTCATGATCCAGGGCGGCGACCCCATGGGCGACGGCACCGGCGATCCTGGTTACCTTTTCAAGGATGAGTTCGATCCGTACCTGAATTTCGATGTTGCCGGCCGTCTTGCCATGGCGAATTCCGGTCCGGATACCGACGGCTCGCAGTTCTTCATCACCGAGCAACCGAACGACGAGCTCGACCAGAAATACACCATCTTCGGCCAGTGCGACGATCACGCCGTGCTTATCGTGCAGTCCATCGCCCGCGTCGAGCGCGATCCGAACGACAAACCTCTCACCCCTGTCATCCTCAACAAAGTCACGATCGTGCAGGATGGCCAACCGCTGCCGCCCGATCCGGGCCCCGCAGCCGCTACCCCGGCTCCCGCTCCTCAACCGCAGCATTAGTCACGCTGTCGCATCCCTGAGAGCGCAGCTCTCGCGCGGAAGCCGGAACTTCAGCACCCTGAATCTCAGGACCAAGGAGAAACCATGTCCCTTCAACCCGGAACTTACGCTGTCTTCAATACCACCGAAGGCAAGATCGTTACTCGCCTCTTTGAAAAGGACGCGCCCAAAACGGTTGCGAACTTCATCGAGTTGGCCGAAGGCGGCCGCGAGTGGACTCACCCGGTCAGCAATGTGAAGAGCAAGGACAAGCTCTACGACGGCACCATCTTCCACCGTGTGATTCCCGACTTCATGATCCAGGGCGGCGATCCGGCAGGCTCCGGCTTCGGCGGCCCCGGCTATCGCTTTGAAGATGAGACCAAGGGCTCGTCGCACCGCTTCGACAAGCCCGGCAAGCTGGCCATGGCCAACGCCGGTCCGAACACCAACGGCTCGCAGTTCTTCATCACCGTGGCGAACACCGAATGGCTCACCGGCCGTCACACTATCTTCGGTGAAGTGGTCGAAGGCCAGGACATCGTGGAGAAGATCTCGAAGGTCGCCCGCAACGGACAGGACAAGCCGCACAAGCCCGTCCAGATTGAATCTCTCGTCATCGAGCGCGTCTAGAACAACCTTTGGCTGGAAATAATATGAGCTCCGCTGGCAGTTGCACAGCGGAGCTCGTATTATTTGCGCCTCGGTATCGGGTCAACACAACGCAAACTTTAGTTTGGAGAATAAAGCTGCACAGAAAGCGGGTCCGATGTGAGCCCATTCGACAGGGGTTTACTCTGTATCGACTTCATCCCCAGCCCTGAATCCAATCCATGTTCTTTCTGTATTCCGCCCCTGTCTGCGAGGCCGTTCGTGATCTGCGTCGATGGCAGGCCCATCTGCTTTGCCGCTTCCTGGTCTTGCTTGCGGCGCACGCGGTCACGTTGAAAGAACTCGCCACGATGAGCCGTCAGCGACGGGTTCAGAAACGTCTTGTTGTTCAGGTCGAAGGATCCAAAAGCAAGCCCTTCATCCGCAGGAGCGCTCCGGTCAGAGACTTGGGCGTCCGGCGGACTGAGCAACGCGGTCCCCATGGTGCTGTCAGGAAATCCACTCGCCGAGAGGGTTGCATTCCCCGAAGGCGTTTTTACCCTGCTGGCAAGCGTGGAAGTAGAACGGCTGTCCTGCTTCTCATAGTCCCCTAAAGCGATAGCAGAGTCTCGAGCAACCGAGTGAATCGCAGTTCCCGTCGCCCCATATCCCGCCGACAAGGTAACCGGCATCGCTGTCGTGGTATCGACGCGAAAGCTCGTCTTTTCCGTTTCCTCTGGACTTGCATTCGTCTCTCTGTCGTCCTTTTTTGACGGCTTTGCCTGGCCTGCCCTCGTCGCATCTGATTCGCCCACTCCCCGAGCAAGGACGGATTCATGGGAAGCATCGAAACGGGAGAAGGCATCGATGCCGAAGCCTGCCGTAAACATGAAGGAATTGCTGCGTCCGAAACTTGCCCCGTTCATATCCGGCCGTGGGAGCGGCTGAAGCGCCTCGCTCGAAACATCTGACTTCGATGTGAGCTCTTTGTCGAGGCCAAGAATGTCGACATTGACATCCGATCCGGGCACATCTGCAATCGCCGAAGTACTGAGCGAAACTGTTGCCGCAGATGAAATCGGCGTGGTCAATACGGTTCCCTGCGTCACGCTGGACATCGAAGCAGGCTCACCCGAAGTCAATTGCCCGAACGCCGCCGTCGCAGAGCCAGTCAAGAGACAGGCTGCCAGTATCAGACGTTGACGAGCGACCAGGAACACAAGCGATCCTCTAGTCATCAGAGGCCGGCTGTCCGCGCCGCAGGGCGCATTCGGAATGCGGGAAACCGGAAAAACAGTTCGAGCACGGCAAGAAAAATGCACCCGTGGAGAATCGTGACGAAAAAGCTTGTGATGCCATTTTCGGTAGCGAGTGTCTGAAAAAGGCATGTCATCACGAGAAAGAGCGCAGAGAGTGGATGTAGAAATCCAGAAATGAACTCGACCACGTGACGCAATCCCCAGGCGAGAATGATGGGATACAGGATGACCCCGATCATCCCAAAATCCAATGCGCCTGCCGTAAGGATGGAGTTTGCCTCGTCGACATACGTAAAGCCGAAAAGCAGATCTGCCATCTGTTCTTCAGCCAGATATCGATCCTTATGCGGATTGATGGCGGAAGGCACGGCCGTCTGAATCTGAGCGTAAGCATCCTGGCCCAACGCGGGTTCCAGCCGTTCACTGCGCCCCAGCAGTTCGGAGAAGAATCCGAGAATGAAGGTCCGCGTCTGGACATTTTCCTGTGTTGAAGACAATGCGCGATCGAAGGCCGTGCCGTTTTCAACCCAGAGTGAAGCAATGGCTACACGCTCGGAGAGACTCACATCAGCATCTCCTCTGCCATAGCCTGCCATGCGCAACAGCATGAATCCTAAGGAAAGGACCAAAATGAGGACGGCGACGCCCGCCAGCACGAGAAACTGACGCCGCAGATTCCCGAAAAGGCGAAGCCCTAAGATGCGAGCCATAAAGATCGTCATCGCACACGTATAAACCAGCACTCGCCGACCGGTTATCGCCTGCATCACGAGAAGGCTGAGAGCGCAGGCTCCGAGCAGCCATTTGCGCCAGCCTAGTCCGGGATATCTGAGGAACTCGGCCGCCGAGATAGATGTCAGAGGAGGCAGGAACCATGAGGCCGCATCCGCACCCACGCTCAGGTGACCTGCGTCGATGACCGCACCCATGTAGGAAATGACCCCGGCGCGAAAGGCCAGCATCATCGCTGCTGTTCCGAGAAGAATCAGGGTGTAAAGCCGCGGGGTGGAGTCGAGTTTGAAATCCAGCCCGAAGATTGGA